>CAZHWK010000047.1:0-8915 GCA_964536405.1 uncultured Oscillospiraceae bacterium | reverse complement strand
GTTGCACTCTTTTTCACGTTATATACCTCCTAATAGTTAATCCCCGTTCCTGTCAGCGCCTTATTATAAAGCGAATAACCCAAAAATCCTTGTCTACCTTCAAAATAAGTGTACCCTGCTTCTTTTGCATAAATAATATCAACCAAAAACCGAAAGCTGTTTGATCTCTCAGAACATTTTCTGTACGCAAATTGCGCTGCAACGGAGTCGCCCATTACGTAGAGCCCGATATATGGCGTGTCAGGAGCATAGAGTTCGCAGCTATAGGTAGCCTCAATCAACTTTAATACCATTCCAGTTGCAAAACCTTTATCACTTTCTACCGAAATGCTGCCACCGATCATTGAACTTGGACTGCCTCTAAAAATGATTTCTACTTCTTCAATAAAAACTCCATTACTTGCGCCTCCTATTGACTGCACGCTTGCCTTACCCATGGCAGCCACCCGCCATGTACCAGGCCGCTTGTGGCCCACAAATATCCCCTTTGGTCAAAGTGCCGAGATCAAGTACTAAGCGCCCCCCCCGCTTCCATTTTATGGTAATTATTCATTTTGACGAACCTCCACTTTAAGCATACTGGACCATGGCACTGCTTCTTCGCACTTTGTAATAGACAGCAGATGCATTTCCAGAAACGCTTACCCAAGTCAAAACGTTCCCAGACAGCCGCATCCGGCCGGAGCTATCATTTAAGTCAATTGTGCGTGTAAAATATGTTTCTTCCCTGTTGTTCCAATTCGAAAAGGTACATTCCCATTCTCCATTCGCATTCCGGCTTAAATGATACCAAATCCCCATTGGTGCCGATGTTGACACGGGGATAAGCTCTGCACCTGGGTCGTCAGCAAAACTAGAGCCAAAAAAGGAGTTTGAGAAAATATGAATTTCCTTCACTCCGTCAGGAATGATAAAGCTTCCGGCAGGAATAATGTTTTGGCTTCGGATGCTCTGATTTGGGTCCTCTTCCCGTTCCACGGCGGCCTCAATTACAGTCCAGCTCCAGTCCGCTTTCTTTTTCCCGCAAACCGCACCACGACCCATCACCGCACCCCCTTGACCACAACGGTAAAGTCGGTCTCCGGCTTTCCGTCCCGGCAGATGAGTTTCATCCCGCCGTTCACCGTTTCGGCCTCGGCCGCCAGACAGGCGTAGGCCTTTTCGTAGGCCTTGCGGGCGGTGTCGTCGGCCACATCCACCGGGTACACCCCAAGGCCGTTGTCGCTGGCCAGCACCCCGGCCACGGTCACCGTCTGCTCCCAAGGGCCGCTCCCCGTCCAGTTTGCAACGGGCACCGTCACGGTCACCGGCCCGAAAATGTGGCTGTGGGTACTGGGTGGATATGCAGCGGGCTTGTTTTGCACGTTCTCCCAGCTCAGCACCACATCCATGCTCTCGGCCTCACCGGTCTTAATCCATGCGGCACCGTCCCACAGATAGTCTGCGCCCCCAGAGGTCACTCCAGGGTCCGCAGATGCGTCCTTGACATAGACCTGCAAGCCCGAAAACTTATCTGCAATAGCGTTGCGCTCGGCAATGGTATTTACCACCCGCCGCTCTTTGACCTGGCTCGGCAAGTGGCTCAGAGGGACGAGCATGTTTGCATCCAGGGGAGCCACGCCACCAGCTGTGCCCTTCTCTGCGGCTGGAACTTTTCCTGCTTCAAGGCCATGAAGAGCGGTGTCGATGGCTTCAGTATTTTCGTTTATTTCTGCAATCTTTGCAAAATCATTTGCGCCGGGCTTTTTAAGATTGTAATGTGTTGTATACTCCATTAAATCGTCCCCTCCAAAATATCTCCCCAGGTAACCGGCTCCAGCTCTCCCCAGGTCTTTGCCTCCAACATCGACCAGGTCCGGTAAATGATGATATACTCATAGCCCAAATGTGCCGGGAAAATATCATCCAGGGCCGCACTCAAATCATCCAGATTTGGAGGGATGCCGATGGTCCCAACAAATTTAATGTCCACGGTATAGGCCTCCGGATGCTCAATAACATCCACCTTGCCGTTGACAAAGCTCTCGGCCACATTTTTGATGGCAGCCACAGTGGTGGTCCCCTGCCCTCGCACCTTGCTGATAATTCGGCTGCGGCGAAATTCCGGGCTTTTGCTCTCGTCCACCTCAATTCCAAGAGATTCCTCCCACCAATGCAGGCCCCAGGTAGCCTTGCTGATGTTTAGTTGGTCCAGAAACCCATCTTTTGCCGCCCATGCAGCGAGCACAGACGGTTCAATTGCCTTTTGCATCCCAATTACTTCGGCAGACGGCTCCCATACTTCCGGTAAATATTCAGTCAGTCTCATGTTACTGTCACCGTCCCCAGTACAGGAACACTCTCTGCATCAATCACAATATCCTCTGTGCCTTCGTTGACTTTGAGCGCAGAATAGTCAGTTACGCCATCCACACTCAAAAGCAAAAAGGCGACTCGGTTATACCGCAACAAATACTCCCGGAGCGAAATACTTTTAAGATAGTCTTCCAGGCTCAATTGAAAAGCGGTCTGTACCTTCTGCTTTGTGGTTGTGCTGTCAATGGTCACCACGACGGACACGCTTATCTCCATCCCATTGACGCTGACAACTGTCACACTTGCACCAACAGGTCTTACCGCCTCAATGTGCTCTGCACACGCCGTCACAACCGCACCGTCAACAGGGCCACGCTCCGGACCTGCCAGCATAACTTTGACCGTTCCAGGCCCATTCCACAGCGGGGTTACCTTCGCCGCCCCTATCCCTGGAACCTCCATTGCCCACCGCTCATAGTGGTATACATTCCCTGAGGTAGCAGGCCGCTGCAAATAGTTGTACAATCGTGCCACTAGGGCGGCATCCGTTTCCTTATCCGCACCGCCTGCGGCCTTTTTGTTTGTCCAGCTGTCTAACCCCGGCAGCGTCGTCACCATCTGCGTTAATGTGTCTGCTTCTATGTTATAGGCGTCCCCAACCTGTTCGGCCTGCACTACCCCGCTGCCTGTCCCATTTGCCAGGGTTACACTCTCAAGCAGCATGAAGATAAGTCCACGCCCATCCAAGAACATGGTTCCTTCCGGGACTACCGTACCAACCTTCCCCTCGAATGTCATTTCGGCCTCTGCCTTTGTACCAGGCTTTCTGGTGAGCCCGAACTCACCACACCGCAGGTCGATATATCCACCCGAACTCTCGTCTACAAAAGCAATAGGAACAACGGCATTCATGGCTTGGTACAACTTCCAAATTTCGGTTGCAACCGGCCCGACAAGCTGGTCTAAAAAACCGCCCTCTCTGGTTTCAAGGCCATATGCCTGAGCGGCGGTGTTTAAGATGCCTCGCTTAATAACTTCCGGGGTTAACTCTTCAAACATAAGCACTCAACTCCTTTCCCCCGTAGATGGTGTTCAATGTACAGGAAATAGACAGGCTCGTCCCAGTAAAATCTACCGACACATTTTCTACATTTTTGATGTACGGGTTTATCTCCAGACACTCCGACACATATCTGCGTGCCTCGGCCTGCTTCAGCTCTTCGGTATACGGTCTCCCGATTAGTCCGTCCAACTCGCACCCATAAGCTCTGGAGAATATCTCATGGCGGAACCGAGGCGTGTGCAACGCCAGCCAGGCCCAGGTGCAGACTGCTTCCATTCCCTCCACTACAACCGGCTCACCACGGTAAAAAAGAGCACGATTATTTTCATAGTCCCAGCCAATCTCCCGGCATACTGGGAGTGCCGAAGCCTGCCCCGGCACCTCTTGTGGCTGGAGTATGGGGAATAATTCTGTCATAGTCCCACCACCTTGCAAAGAATGATATACCGCTGCGCCCCCTCAATAGGGAGCAGCAGTACGCTATCTCCGTCGGACAGCCCATAAGGGCCAATGTTTATATTTTTAAGCAATTCCTCTCGCTCCTGGGTGTTTCCCCCCACCAAAATTTTGTGGGGGAGGTCTGGCCTCTTTTCAGTTGGCCAAGATGTCACCACACCCTGCACCAGAGTTTCTTCTCTTGGCTCGTCACGGAATGCCTCGACCAACGATGCAAATGGGTTGTTGCTCATAGGCCCTCCTCTCATGCTTTTGGCAGGCTCCCTGCCGTCTGCTCGTCCATCATGTTCCGAAAGCTTAGGACAAGCTTCGTCTGGTAAATTCCGTTTTTCCATGTATGAGTATCACTGTCAATCCAAAAGAGGCCATACAGCCCAGTCACAGGCTCCCGCATGACAACACTTCCGCCAGCTAGCAGCCCGCTGTTCCCAAGAAGGGTCACAGTGATTTTCTGTTCCACGCCGTTGTCGTCCAAAATGCTCTTGGCTTCGGCGGTGACATCCCGCCCCTTTTCCCGCTTTAAGTACGCCTGCATCAACCCATAGAGCCGGATAGCTTCATTATCCTTTTCAGTCGATACCAAGACACCATTTTCGTTGTAAATCGCAACCTGATTGACCATATCCTCTACACTCTCGCTCACTGTGGTGGAAAGCAAATTGCTCCCCGGCTCCAAGACAAGGGTCCTCTCGTCCTGTTTCTTGGCCAACACCTCCAGTTTTTCGCCACGAAATCGAATGGCATAACGTTCCCCAGTGGCTTCAGCAGCCAGCGTGTAGGCCGTCTGAATGATTTGATATAGGCTTGTCCCCGGAAAGTTCCTCCGCAACCTTACCCCCGTCTGTGCCAGAACCCCTACCGAGATGCCAAAGTCCGAGCATACGATGCGGGCAATCTCCTCAGCGGTCTGCCCGTTAAATTTATAATGCCCTTCATTACGCTTCAGATATAGGCCCCTGTCAACACATCCCAGGTCAATGGTATGCTGCCCGGTATCTCTCTGGCGGGAAAACACATACCCGGAAAAGAGATCCTTCCCGCCAACGGAAAGGCTCACGCCACTTCCCATGGGACATGGCAACTCCGGAACGCTTTCGTCCATCGGGTCAGAGAGTAGCGGCATATCCAAGGTCCTGGCACACTGGCGAATATCTCCGCCCCAAGTGATGGACTGCACCAGTTGAGTGGCGTTGCGGGTCACCCCATCTCGGCCGGTAATGGTCAGCATTATATCCTCCACTAAAGTGCCGCCTCCTCCTTCTTGAACTGCATTTTCATTTGTTTTTCGGTGTTGTCATAAGTCACTTTCGTTGCACTTGCAATTTTTTCGCTTCTGCCGGGTTCCTTGGCTGCCGGCAAGGAACCTACATCAGGCAAGGTCAACACCTGCCCCGGATGTATTAAATGTGGGTTTACAATGGAATTTGCCGCTGCCAACTTCCCGTATAGGCCTGCGTTTCCGTAAAAGCGGCGTGCAATTCCGGACAAAGTATCTCCCGCCACCACCGTATAGCTGCGTTGCGTGGCGGGTTGGGTTTCCACCGCCCGCCCTGCATTGCCATTAGACTGAGCCTCCATCGTTTCCGCCGCCAACTGCCGCTTCCCTCTGATTGGCACGGTCACATAGATGTCATTCGTGCCATCCTGCTCCCGATAGCGGATTGGACCCAGATACACAGCTGCATTTACAGGGGTTCCCGCCACGATGTATCTCAGCACTCTGCCTGCATCAGCCCATCTCTCCAGCTTTTCCAGGTACACAAACGGGTTTGTGTTGGCCCCTGGGACGCAGAATGGATAAGCGTGAGCAGGGAGCAAAAACTCCTGCTCTGTATTGATGAGCACAGACCCACCAGGCAGACTTATGTCCCCTATTTGGTGCATGGTCAGCGTTTCTATTTGTCGGCCATGCTCAATTTCGTACCCCGCCGGGGTTACCGGCATGACCAACTCCTCGCCGGTGATGGTATCCTTGAAGATGATTTTTCGCTCCATGTTTGGCTCCTTATGCAGACGCAAGGGTTTTGGCCCTTGCAATTTCCCACGCAAGCTCTTTGGCTATCCTCTTCACGTCCGCTTCCTCCCGAACGGTAAGGCCGTTGACCGTCACATTGACCCCCCCGCCGCCTCCGTTGTCCTGTTGTCTGGCCTGGGATGCGGTCAGCACCCTTTCTCCCTGGTGCAAAATTGCCGGATACCCGTCATAAGGAACCCGGCCAAGTCCGTAGGCATAGCCGTTGGCCCGCTGGTATCTCAAGGCCGCCCAATCAGAGCCTGCCCCGGCCTCAAAGCCATCGTTTACCAGCATGGCGGACACTATACCTTTGCTGTACTCCTTACCTTTTCGGTATCCGGCGTCATAAAAGGCCTCGTTGGTCTGCGTGTTGTTCCGAATGTTTCGGGCAAGTTCAAATTCGGACTTCTCCAATTCGGCCTTGCCCTCGTTGGCGTTGTATTCGTTCTGCCCTTGTACCTTGGCCTCGGCAATAATCCGTCCCATGGCCGCCGCATCCCCGGCCGCCTTGGCCTGCTGATATTCTTCAGTGCCCATGGCACTGTCCACGGCATCTCGAATGTACTTCTCTTTTGCATTTTCCAGCGAGGCATAGTAGGCTCCCATGGCTTTGTTGGCCTCCTGCTGGGCCTTCCCGCTCTCCCCGCCGAGCCAGTCGATTTGCTCCTGAATACCCTTCCCACGCTCTTCGTTATACCCTTCGCCGTATGCACTCTGCATTTCGGTCTGTGCATCTGCAAGAGTGGAGGACAGGCCCCCAAAGGTCTTGGACTGCTTCGCCATGGCCCCTTTGTACATGGTGTCCATGGCCTCCTGGATGATGTTGACGGCGTTCACGCCCTCAATCTTCCCCTTGGAAATCATGTCATAGATTTCCGCCTTGGACGTTCCAAGCCCATCGGCCAGCATACCAATGGCGTCCACGCCACGCTCCTGGATGAGGTTTATGTACTCCAGTGTCACTTTGCCGCTGGCCTGCATCCGGGCCATTCCAGTAGCCATGACATTCATCCCGGCGGCATCCACGCCCACGGCACTTCCTGCATTTCCGATGGAGGTCATGAGGGACAGCATTCGATTTGGGTCGTCCTTAAAACCGGTAGCCAGACTTCGGCTCATAGTGGTGAGGTCGCCGTATTCCATAGGAGTTGCGGCGGCCAACTCCCGCAGCTTGGTCAAATAGGCCGTCCCTTTTCGTCCGCCCAGCAAGGTGTTGAATGCAATGTCGTCCTGCTCTCGCTGGGCCGCCACCGCCGAACCGCCCTGGATATCAGCGGCTCTCTGTGTGAGTTGGCCCTCGGTCTGCTCCTGGACATACCCCTGAAAAGTGTCGTCCTTGGCCTTGAATATCTCTGCCCCACCGCTGACTAGGCCAGACAGTCCACCAATAGCTGCCCCGGCTGCGATACCCCAGAGGCCAAGCATCGCCCCCATAGTTCCGCCTGAAATGGCCCCAGACAAGGCCGAAGATGCAAGCCTGGCCTGTGGTTCTCCGATAGCACTGCTCAAAAAGGCACTTGCAAACTGGCCCACGGCATCGCTGGCCAGTTTGCCAACTCCTGCGATTACAAGCCCCTTGCCAAGCCCGCCCAACCCCGTGCTGCTGTTTCCTTGGCTCGTTTCTGCCTTTCTGGCTTCACTGGCTAGGTTAACAACCGCTTTGCGTTGGCTGTTTAAGGCCGCCTCAGTATCCTTCAGCTTGGCCTTGTATGCTGTCTGTTCCTCAATGGCCCTGTCCAGCATCCCTTTCGAGATTTCGTCCTTGCCCGCTTTCCAGGCCTTCGTAGCCTCCCGAACCTTCTCGTTGCTCTGTGCAAGCCCGGATTTCAGCGCAGAAATGTCCTTATTCAGCCGCTCCTGACTTTTTTCGTAGGCTGCACATGCCTGCTCCAGTTCCTGGAGGTTTTTGTCAAATGCCTTGGTGCTTTGCCCAATGCCTTTTAGGGTCGGGGACACCTTGTCATATAGTGACATAACAATTCCGACTTCTTGGCTCATACTGCCCCCCCTTGACATCATGTTTTCTTGTGATACAATAGATATTACCCACCATACTGTCACATGGAGGTAACTTGATATGAACCTAAAACAACAGTTTCTTGAGGTTTGGCAAGCCCTTGGTTGGCTTTGCTATCTTACCGTGATTGCTTTATTCATCAACAACATCACGATTGCCCGCTTTCTTTCTTACTCTACACAGGTCCTTTTTTGGGGTGTCTTCGTTCTTTCTCTCATCGCCTTCATTATATGCTCTGTTTTTTATCACCAAAATAAAGATTAACCGTCTGCACCGCCCTCCACCCGGAGGGCGGTTTTTTCCTTCCCTCGGTCTGGTGTCCACTTCATGGGACGCCAGTGCCCAAAGAAGGTCCTTCTCCCCTTGGGATAGAGCATACACCCGCCCCGGCTCCCACCCATGATGGCGAAAACAGTAATAGATTAGGTCCAACTCCGGGTCGCTGCCGTCCCTCAGTCGTTTTTTACCTCTTCAATGGTGTTTACCCGATAGCCGCTCAACCGTTCAATGGCTCTGCTGATGTCCTCAATTTCACCTGGGAGCAACAGGGCTTTCACTGTTTCTGCAGGCGTATCCCCGCCATATTGGGCGGCCAGTTCAGGTGCCTTAAAATTCGGCTCCACGACCCCAGACAGCAAAATTTGGATGGATGTTTCATTTTCGGAATTTTGAATATCCTGTACCCTCCCATAAGGCAGGGCCCGCAAAGTAAAGACCACATCCTCCCCCGCCGCCTTACTCAGCCGTTTCAGCTTATATTGGGCCGTAGGCAGCTGCTTGGCCACGTTGGGCATATTGCCGCCCAGAAGCAAGTCCAGTACATTTTTCTTTTGTTCCATCTCGGCATACTCCTTTACAGCGAAATAGTGTCCAGAAATTTCCAGTCAGTAAAAGTGAAGGGGCATTCCACCTTTCCCACACTTTTTGCCTCCCAGTCGGCCAGGGTCAAGTCGTCAAAACTGACATTCTTGATGGCCACCCGCTCCGCTCCATACGCATCCGGGTCGGCCAGCTTGGAAATTACAGTAAACCGAAGGTCTTTCCCATTGCGGACATATTCTCCGATGGCC
>CAZHWK010000046.1:0-9105 GCA_964536405.1 uncultured Oscillospiraceae bacterium | reverse complement strand
TTCTCCATGTTTGACTAAATAAAAGGCAGGGGGCGCAATGATTGCGCCCCCTGCCTTTTTGTTACAAAGTGGCTTTGCGAACGGAAAAAAATGTGGTAGCATAAAGAAATAAAAGGAGGGGATGGAATGAAGGCATTAGTTTATTCCAATGGAGAAGGGATTGCCCTCACCGACCGGCCTATGCCGGTCATCTGTCAGCCCACCGATGCCATTGTGCAGGTGAGCCTGTCCACCATCTGTACCAGCGACCTGCATATCCTACACGGAGCGGTTCCCCGTGCGGCGGATAACATTGTGCTGGGCCATGAGTTTGTGGGCCGGGTGGTGGAAGTGGGGGCAGAGGTGCGTACCCTCCGCCCCGGCATGCGGGTGGCTGCCAACTGCATCACCTTCTGCGGGGAGTGCTGGTTTTGCGAGCGGGGCTACATCAATAACTGCCAACAGGGTGGCTGGGAACTGGGGTGCCGCATAGACGGCTGCCAGGCCGAGTATGTTCGGGTACCCTTGGCCGACCAGGGACTGACCCCCATTCCGGATGGGGTGAGCGATAAAAGTGCCCTTTTCGTAGGGGATATTTTAGCCAGCGGCTACTTTGGGGCAGAGTTATGTCAACTAAAGACGGGGGATACGGTGGCCGTGATAGGGGCCGGACCGGTGGGGCTGTGCGCTATGATGTGCGCCCGCCTGCTGGGGGCGACCCAGGTCATTGCCCTGGACCGGGACCCGGCAAGGCTGGCGTTGGCCCGGGAGCAGGGCCTGGCCGACCTGTGTATTCAGTCCGAGCGGGAGGATGTCCCTGCCCTGGTGACCCGAGCCACCCAAGGCCGGGGAGCCGACGGGGTGATTGAGGCGGCCGGAGGGGAGGATACCTTTCAGCTGGCCTGGCAGTTGGCCCGGCCCAACGGGGTTGTGGCCTTAGTGGCCATGTACGAAAAGGCCCAAAGCCTGCCCTTGGAGCGGATGTATGGCAAGAACCTGATTTTCAAAACGGGCGGGGTGGATGCCACCCACTCGGCCGAGCTGCTGCGCCACATTGCGGATGGGCGGCTGAACACCGATTTTCTGATTACCCATGAAGCCCCGCTTGCCTGCATTTTGGAGGGGTACGATGTATTTGGCAATCGGCGGGAAGGCTGCCTGAAATGGGTGGTCACACCGTAGGAGTTTACATAAAAAAGGAGGAAATGCCATGGCTCAGTCCCTGGTATCCATCATTGCTCCGATTTATAATGCCATGCCCCACCTGGGACCCTGTCTGGAAAGTATTCGAAGGCAGAGTTACCCGGAATTGGAGGTCTTGCTGGTCAATGACGGCAGTACAGACGAAAGTCTGGCCCTGTGCCGGGAGATGGCCAAACAGGACGGCCGCTTCCGGGTCATCGACCAAAAAAACGCCGGGGTTTCGGCCGCCCGGAACCGGGCCATGGAGCAGGCCACGGGGAAATACCTCCAATTTGTGGACGGGGATGACCGCCTGACCCCCGATGCCACCGAGCTTCTGGTCAAGGAGGCCGAAAGCACCGGATGCGACCTGGTGGTGGCCCATTTTTACCGGGTGGTGGAAGGCAAGCTGGCCCAACGGGGCCACATTAAAAAGCGGGCTACCATGACCCGGGCGGACTATGCCGAGCGGATGATGGGGGCACCGGCCAACTACTACTATGGGGTGCTGTGGAATAAGCTGTACCGCCGCTCGGTGGTGGAGCGGTACGGGGTGCGCTGTGATGCGGCGGTGGCCTGGTGCGAGGACTTCCTCTTCAACCTGGAATATTTACGTTACTGCCGCTTGGTGGCCACCCTGCCCCAGCCGGTGTACTATTACTTTAAGCGGGAAGGCAGTCTGGTCAATTCCCAAATCAGCCTGCGCAAGACCATTGAGATGAAAAAGCAGACCTTCGCCTACTATAAGGACCTGTATCAGAGCTTGGACCTGTACGAGGAGCGGCGGCTGGAGGTTTATAAATACCTGCTTACCGCCGCCACTGACGGCACCACCCTGACCCTGCCGGGCCCTCTTGAGGTGTTTAACCAGCCGGGTCCCGACCGAAAGGATTTCAAATACCGCAGAAAACGCAAGGAGGGAACAGGATGAAAACACATAACATTGCCCTTATCCCGGGGGACGGCATCGGTCCAGAGGTGCTGGCCGAGGGGAGGAAGCTGTTAAGCCGGGTGGCCGAGCTGGACGGCTCCTTCCGGTTTGCATACGAGGAGTACCCCTGGGGCTGTGAATACTATCTCAAGCATGGGGCCATGCTGCCCGAGGACGGCATGGACAGGCTTCGGGACAGCGAAGCCATTTTTCTGGGGGCGGTGGGCTATCCCGGCGTGCCCGACCACATCTCCCTGTGGGACCTGCTTTTGCGTATCCGCAAGGAATTTGACCAGTATATCAACCTCCGTCCGGTGAAGCTTTTGGAAGGGGCACCCTGCCCCCTCAAGGACGTGGCCCGGGAGGATATTGACATGGTCTTTGTCCGGGAGAACAGCGAGGGGGAGTACGCCGGAAGCGGGGCCTGGCTCTTCCCCGGCAAGGCCCAGGAAACCGTCATCCAAAACGGGGTCTTTTCCCGTGTGGGGTGCGAGCGGGTCATCCGCTACGCCTATGAGCTGGCCGCCCGGGAGGGCAAGAGCCTGACCAACGTGACCAAAAGCAATGCTTTGAACTACTCCATGGTCTTTTGGGACCAGATTTTTGCCCAGGTGGGCCGGGAGTATCCACAGGTCAAGACCCACGCCTATCTGGTGGATGCGGCCTCCATGTTTATGGTCAAGGATCCGGGCCGGTTTGAGGTGGTGGTCACCTCCAACCTGTTTGGGGACATTTTAACCGACCTGGGGGCCGCCATTGCCGGGGGGATGGGGCTGGCCGCCGGAGCCAACCTCAATCCCGAAGGTCACTATCCCTCCATGTTTGAGCCCATCCACGGCTCGGCCCCCGACATTGCGGGGAAGGGGCTTGCAAACCCCCTGGCCACCGCCTGGGCGGCCAGTCAAATGCTGGACTTTTTCGGCCATGAGGACTGGGGAAAGCGGGTGGTGGATGCCATCGAAGCCCTGCTAGTGGAGGGAAAAACCCTGACCCCCGATTTGGGCGGCCGGGCCACCACGGCCCAGGTGGGGGATGCCCTGCTGGCCAAGCTGGGGTAAAAAGCGAAATTTCCTTGCCTTTTTCCGGCCCTGTGTCATAATAAAGAGCAAGGATATAAAGGAGTGTTTCATAGATGGATTTTCAGAATTCCAAGGACTTTTTAATGGAAACGGCCAAACGGTTGCTGACAACCGACAGCCCCAGCGGCTTTACCGCCAAGGCGGCCCAGGTGGCGGTGGAGATTGCCGAGGGCCTGGGCTATGCCACCAGCCGGAGCAATAAGGGCAGCGTCATCATCCACGTTCCGGGCCATGACCATTCCAAGACGGTGGGCCTGTGCGCCCATATTGACACCCTGGGGCTTATGGTGCGGGCCATCACCCAGGACGGACAGCTTTCCATCACCCGGATTGGAGGGCCTATTCTGCCCACCCTGGACGGGGAGTACTGCAAGATTTACACCCGGGACGGGCGGGTCTATACCGGCACGATTTTGTCCCTTTCTCCCGCCGCCCATGTCTTTGACGATGCCGACACCCGGCCCCGGGACGATAAGACCATGGCCGTGCGGATTGACGAGAGGGTGAAAAACGCCGAAGAGGTGCGGGCCCTGGGCATTGAGGTGGGGGACTATGTCTGCTTTGACCCCAAGACCACCGTCACCGAAAGCGGCTTTTTGAAGTCCCGGTTCATTGACGACAAGGGTCAGGCCGCCTGCCTGCTCACCCTGCTCAAGCTGATGAAAGAGGCCGGAAAAAAGCCCAAGTACGATGCCGACATCGTCTTTACCGTCTATGAAGAGGTGGGCCACGGCGGGGCCACATTCTCCGGGAAATATGAGGAGCTTCTGGCGGTGGATATGGGCTGCGTGGGGGCCGACCTGACCTGTACCGAGTATCAGGTGTCCATATGCGCCAAGGACTCGGCCGGGCCTTTTGATTATGAGTTGACCTCCCGGCTGATCAAACTCGCCAAGGAGAACGGGGTGGATTACGCCGTGGATGTGTATCCCCACTACTCCTCGGACGCCGCCGTGGCCTGGAAGGCGGGCAACGATGTGCGGGCCGCCCTCATCGGCCCCGGTGTCCATGCCTCCCATGGCATGGAGCGTACACACTTTGAGGGCATGAAAGCGACCATGGAGCTGGTTGCACTGTATTTGGAGTGCCGGTAAAAGCCCCGATGCGCTCCATGGCCCCACGGGAACGTGGGTGAATTCGACCCTTCGGGGAGAATTTCCGCAGGCGGGATTCACTCCCGCCGAGGACGTGAAGTCGGCCCCACGGGCCCCCGGCCATGCCCGTGGGCATGGCTGGGAATGCGCACGCATTTTGAGGGCATGAAGCGACCATGGAACTGGTTGCGCTGTATTTGGAGTGCCGGTAAGGGAAAAAACGGTGGGCGTGTGCGCCCGGTTAAAAGAAAGTACAGGGCTTCGGAAATCGCTTTCCGAAGCCCTGTACTTTTTGATTTCTCCATGGTAAACTGTGAAAAAAGGGGGTGGGACAGGGTGCTGACAGTTTATTTGTCCCTGTTGGAGGACGAGGACGACAAGCGGAAGCTTGGGGAGATTTACAACCGCCTGCGCCATCCCATGTACCGGGTGGCCCTGCGTTTGCTGGGGCAGGAGGAGCTGGCCCAGGATGCGGTGCAGGAGTCCTTTTTCAAAATAATCAAACATTTTTCAAAAATTTCTGTCCTTCCGTGGGGGGAAATGGCCCCCTATATCGTTACCATAACAGAGAACACCGCCAAGGATATGCTTCGCCAGGCCGAGCGGCGGCACACACGGCCCCTGGAAGAGGTGGTCTGGGAGCCGCCCGCCCCGGAACAGACCGAGAGCCTTCATGCCTATGACAGGCTGGTGAGTTTGATTTTGGACCTGCCGGAAAGCGACCGGGAGGTTCTTTACCTGGCCTGTGTGGAAGAGGAAAGCCGCCGCAACATTGCCAAGGCCTTGAAGTTGACCGAGAAGCAGGTGGAGTACCGCCTGAAGCGGGGGCGGAAGCTGTTACAGACACGGATTTTGGAGGAGGGATATGTGCCATGACCGAGCAGGAATTTGATGGGATGCTCCGCTCTGCCCTGCTGGAGGCACAGGACAGGCGGTTGTCCTTTGCCTTTGAAGATGGGCCGGAGTTGGTCTGGTCCCCGGAACGGGAAGCGGTTATGGAGCGTATCCTGGCCGACCCCTTTGGGTATGGCAAGCGCAGGTCCCTTCCGGCCTGGCGGCGGACCTTGGTGCGGGTGGGGCAGGCGGCCGCCTGCCTGCTTTTGGCGGGGAGCCTTGCCTATGCCACTCTGCCTCCCGCCCGGGCCTGGGTTAATCAGGTCATTCGGATGGCCATGGAATGGACGGATACCAATACCCGCTTCCGCTTTCAGGGAGAGGCCCAGGGGGAGCTGGGCCTTTGGCGGCCCACCTATCTGCCCGAGGGGTATGAGGAGGTGGAGGCCTTTCCTTTGGGAATGGGCTGGGATATTACCTATGAAAATGATGCGGAGGAGCAAATTATTTTCACGTATGTTTTGATGGAAGAAGGAGGGATGTATAACTTTGACAACGAACATTCCGACTACTCAGAAATGGAAATGAACGGACAGCCCGCCCATCTGTTTGCTACCAACACGGAAGGGTGGCCAAGCCACTTGGTGTGGTTTGATGAAACGGGACAGACTTCTTATTATTTGATGACATCTGTTCCGGTTGAAGAAGTCCTGCGGATAGCCCAAAGCGTTGCAGCGCAATAGACACGGTATCTTTTGGACGGAAAGAAGGAAGTATTTTATGCTGCATACAAACCAATCCCATGATAGGAAAAAACGTAAATTTACGGTAAGAGTGTCCGTATGCGCTGTACTTGGAGTCTGTCTGCTTGGGTTTCTCCTTTATCAGGGTAGACGACCCCCTGTTTACAAGACACCACAGGACCTTTTTCTTGGGGAATTGGGCTCCGGGGAAGCCGAAACGGCCCCCCTTGCGTTTGCGGACCCTCTTTGCTATGCGGTGTATAACAGCCAGCAAGGTTCTTTGCTGTTTTTGCAGATGGAGCAGACCGAGAAGGGCTACCGGGTCTTACGTCGGACGGAAAAGCTGGGCTTTCCCACGGGCGGCCCAGAAGAACCCCGAATTTCTGGGAGTACCGAGTTCGATTTTGGCCGCATTGTCTTTGATTTGAGCAAGGGTTCTTCCGCCCCTGCCCTTGAGGGGGACGATCTTATACAGTTTTCGGATGCCACCTTGCTTATTCGGGGAGATATTTAAAAGATGCTGTCCCCTTGCGAAAAGGCCACAAAAGCAGGGGTGGTGCCCTGTGCAGAACACCGGCTGGCAGCTGGGACAATAGGATACAGCCAGAGGCCGTCCGAATTCATTCAACTGTGATGGCATAAAAATATCGGTACGCTGAGGGATAGGGGGAGGCGGTTTTTTGTTGCGCAGGCATTTAAAATTTGGCATAGCAGTCGCTTTGGTGCTGGTGACACTAGCTCTGATTTTTATATTTTCTTTACGCAAGCAAACGATGTTCTGCTCCGTGACAGCGATGGAGTATAGCGTGAGCGACCCTGGCTATACGGTTGCCCACAAAGTTTTGATAGATGGGACCTATTCCCGCCGGCTTACAGGGAAAGAAACCTTTTGCGGAACATTTTTTATTTCTGATTTGGGCCTTGAACAGGCAGAAACTGCAACGATTTCTTTTGTCAATCATGTTGGGAATCCTATATTTTATGACGCCTACGGACAACCGGTCACGACACAGATTTATCAAGTGTGGCTCGATGAGAAATCTAATGTTACGATTATTTCCCTGTTTGACCAGTTCAGCTATGAAAATGGTCGGATTACGGCAACCTTTTCAGGTGATAGATTTATCTGTATAGGGAATAAATCACGAACGGAAGCAATCAAAATACTACATTCATGAGTGGCATCCTGTTCATATGCAAGCATAGGACTGGCCCTGCTTGGCGATATTCTTATGTTTATGGGGAGTAGACCCACAAAAAGACAAGGACGGCAAGAGGGCGGTGCCGCTGTTTTCCGGGCGGCAGGCACCTCATTCATAACCCAAGGGCGGCCTTCGGGCCGCCCTTTCTTTTTCCTTGTATCAGAAGCCCTTTTTTGTTATAATGTAAGGAAATAAATTGATACTAGAGGGCATGGAGCGATGAAGTATAAGCGATGGAACCGCACGGGATGCAAGTCCGGTGCAGTGGACGCCATGGTGGCCGCCGGAATTCCCAGGTTGGCGGCCATGGTGCTTTGCGCCCGGGGACTGGACACCGTGCAGAAGGCAGCCGCCTTTTTGGACGACGGGTTGGAGCTTTTGCATGACCCCTTTTTGATGAAGGATATGGACCGTGCTGTGGAGCGGGTGGAAGCCGCCCTGGCGGCGGGAGAACACATTGCGGTTTACGGCGACTATGACGTGGACGGCATTACCTCCACCACCTTGCTCAGTGACTATCTGTCCTATCGGGGGGGAAAGGTCAGCGCCTATATTCCCGACCGAATGGAGGAGGGCTATGGCCTGGGACGGCCCGCCATGGACACCCTCAAGGCCGATGGGGTGAGCCTGATTGTCACGGTGGACTGCGGCATCACCGCCGTGGACGAGGTGGACTATGCCAAAAGCCTTGGCATGGATGTGGTCATCACCGACCACCACGAGTGTAAGGATATGTTGCCCCGGGCTGCCGCCGTGGTGGACCCTCACCGCAAGGACTGCGGCTATCCCTTCCCCTGTCTGGCCGGGGTGGGGGTGGCCCTCAAGCTGGTGCTGGCCATGGGAGGGAAGGAAAACCAGGCCCTGCTGCTGGAGCGGTATGCCGATTTGGCCGCCGTGGGTACGGTGGCAGATGTGATGCGCCTCACGGGGGAAAACAGGGCCCTGGTGCGCTATGGCCTGGCCCTGCTTCAACATCCCCGGCGGCCCGGACTGGCCGCCCTGTTGCGCCAGACCGGGGGAGAGGGGCAGAATGTGACCTCCACCACCGTGGGGTACACCCTGGCCCCCCGCATCAATGCGGCGGGGCGAATGGGCTGCGCCCGGGTGGCTCTGGACCTGCTCATGACCCAGGACCCCCACCGGGGGGAACTTCTGGCCGGGCAGCTTTGCGCCCTCAACAAGGAACGGCAGACCATTGAGGGGGGCATTTTTGACCAGTGCCTGGCCCGGCTGGCCTGTATTCCCGCCGAAAAACGGCGGGCCATCGTCCTGGCCGACGAAAGTTGGCACCAGGGGGTGGTGGGCATTGTGGCCTCCCGTCTGGCCGAGCGGTACTGCGCCCCTGTGTTCATGATTTGCCTGTCCGAGGGCAAGGGGAAGGGCTCCTGCCGGTCCTTTGGGGGCTTTAACCTCTTTCAGGCGTTGGAAGCCTGTGAAGATTTGCTGGAAGGCTTTGGGGGGCACGCTTTGGCGGCGGGCTTTACCATCAAGCAGGAGCATATTCCCGCCCTGTGGGAGCGGCTGAATGCCCTGGTGGAGGAATTTTCCGGCGGGGAAGAGCTGAGTTCCGCCCTGGAGGTGGATGCCGAGGTGGACCGGGTGGATACCCTCACCGAGGAGGGTATTCGGGCCCTCAGTATGCTGGAGCCCTTCGGGGCGGGCAATCCCAAGCCGGTCTTTACCCTGTCGGGGGCCACGGTGGTGTCCCTCACCGATGTGGGGGGTGGCCGCCACCTCAAGATGCGGGTCAACCGCTGTGACAGGAATTTTGACGCCATCTTTTTTTCCACCACGGCGGCCGACGCCGACCTCAGCGCCGGGGACAAGGTGGACATTGCCTTCTATCCCCAGGTGAATGAATACCGGGGCAACCGGACGGTCCAGCTTCTGGTCACCGACCTGCGCCCCGCCATGACCCGTGCCCAGACCGAGCGGGCCCTGTTTGAGCGGTTTCGCCGGGGGGAGAGTATCAGCCCCGAGGAGGCCGCCGCCCTGCTTCCTAGCCGGGAGGAGTTTGCCCACCTGTGGCGGTATCTGGCCGGGCGGCCCGGCCAGGTGGAG
>CAZHWK010000045.1:0-9191 GCA_964536405.1 uncultured Oscillospiraceae bacterium | reverse complement strand
CCATCATCCGCACCACCCAGGAGAGTCTGAAAACCGTGCCAAACAGCTACCGGGAAGGCTCTCTGGCTCTTGGCTCGGGCAAGTGGCGGATGGTGCGTACCGTGGTGCTGCCTTCCTCGGTGGATGGCATCGTCACGGGCTGTATTCTGGCCATCGGGCGCATCGTGGGGGAGAGTGCCGCCCTCCTCTTTACCGCAGGCATGGCCCATAACTTGAGCAATTTTGTGGATGGAATGCAGCGCCCCGGTGCCACCCTTACCGTGGCCCTTTACATCTATGCCAAGGAGCGGGGGGAGTTTGACGTGGCCTTTGCCATCGCCGCCATCCTCATGCTGCTCACTCTGGTCATCAATTTTAGTGCCAATCTGGCGGGCAAACGCCTGCGGCAAGGAGGCTAACCTGTGGAAAATATTGTCTTAGAGGCCAAGGACCTGTGCCTGTGGTACGGGCAGAACCAGGCTCTGAAAACTGTGAATATGGGGATGCCGGAAAAGCGGGTGACCGCCCTCATCGGCCCCTCGGGATGCGGCAAGTCTACCTTCCTCAAAACCCTGGACCGGATGAACGATCTGGTGCCCGGGGTGCGGATTGAGGGGGAAATCCTATACCGGGGTCAAAATATCTATGACTCTCAGGTGGATGTGACCTGGCTCCGGCGGGAAATCGGCATGGTCTTTCAAAAGCCCAACCCCTTCCCCATGTCCATCTACGACAACGTGGCCTATGGCCCACGCACCCATGGCATTCGGGGTAAGGCAAAGCTGGACGAAATCGTGGAGCGGTCCCTCCGGGACGCTGCCATCTGGGATGAGGTGAAGGACCGCCTGCGCAAGTCGGCCTTAGGCCTGTCGGGCGGCCAGCAGCAGCGTCTGTGCATTGCCCGGGCCCTGGCTGTGGAGCCTGACGTGCTTCTCATGGATGAGTCCACCAGTGCCCTGGACCCCATTTCTACCTCGAAAATTGAAGATTTGGTTGCAGAACTGAAAAATAAGTATACAATAGTTATGGTGACCCATAACATGCAGCAGGCTACCCGTGTGTCCGATTATACCGCTTTCTTCCTGCTGGGGGAGCTGGTGGAGTTCGGAACCACCGACCAAATCTTCTCGGTACCCACGGATAAAAGAACCGAAGATTATATTACCGGGAGGTTCGGATAAATGAGAAAGAGCTTTGACAGCGAGCTTTTGGAGCTGGGCGAGGCCATGACCGGAATGGCGCAGACCGTCCGGGAAGCCGTTGAGGAGGTAACCCGTGCCTTGAGCGAAGGGGACTGTGCCGCCGCCCATGCGGTGGCCGCTTCCACCGCCGGAGTGGACCAGATGGAGCGTGACATTGAAAGTCACTGCCTGTCCCTGCTTCTGCGTCAGCAGCCGGTAGCAAGGGACCTGCGAACCATTTCCACCGCCCTGAAGATGGTCACCGACCTGCAACGCATCGGGGACCAGGCCGCCAACATTGCCGAGCTTTCCATCCTGCTGATGGAGCAGGGCAACGCCGGTATTCCGGAGGCCATCGTGATTATGAGCCGCAAGGCGGGCATCATGGTGGGACAGGCCATTGCGGCCTATACCGACCGGGACCTGGAGCAGGCCCGGGCCGTGGTCAATCTGGACGATGAGGTGGATGAGCTTTTCAACCAGGTCAAGGCTGAGCTCATTGACCGCATCGTGGCCAATCGGGCCGACGCCGACGCTTCCATTGACCATATCATTATCGCAAAGTATCTTGAGCGGGTGGCCGACCATGCGGTCAATATCGCCCAGTGGGCAGTTTTCTGCGTCACGGGACAGCTTTAAGGAGGAAACCCTATGCCCCATACCGTCATTTTGGTGGAGGACGACAGCTCCATCCGTGCTATGCTGGACTATTATCTGCAATCGGTTGGCTATGGGGTGCGCGCCTATGGCTCGGGGGAGGACTTCTTCGCCGATGAGGAGGCACCTGCCCCTGACCTGTGTATTTTGGACATTATGCTGCCCGGCATGGATGGCTTTGAAATTTTAAAGCGGCTTCGTGCCGCCTCGGACACCCAGGAGGTGCCCGTACTTATGCTGACGGCCCGGAATGCCGAGCTGGACAAGGTGGCCGGGTTGGAAGCCGGGGCGGATGACTATATGGCAAAGCCCTTCGGGGTCATGGAACTGGGGGCCAGGGTCAAGGCGCTCCTGCGCCGTGCCGCCCCCCGGGAAAGTCGTCTGGGAGTAGGAAATCTGGAACTGGACCCCAATGCCCGTGAGGTTCGGGTGGAGGGAAGATCTGTGGAACTGACCTATAAGGAATTTGAACTTCTGCGGCTTTTGCTCTCCCGAAAGGGGACGGTTTTCACCCGGGATGAAATTTTGCAGAACGTGTGGGGATATGATTTCACCGGGGAAACACGTACAGTGGATATGCACATCAAAACTCTGCGCCAGAAACTGTCTGGGGATTACATACAGACGGTTCGGGGCGTGGGATATAAGATTTCATAGAGCCTTTCTGCCCCGGAAGGAAAAACCGGCAGAAATGCTCGGAAAGGGCCGCCATTATGAAAAAACAACTGACCAGGGCCACGCTGATGATTACAGCTCTGGCCCTTCTACTGTCCGGCGTGCTTTCCATTCTTTTCTTCCGCCAGCGGGAGATTGCGGCCGCACATCGTGGGCTGGACGAAACTCTGGCCATCCTGGATGCCCAGCGGATGGTGACCGATCCTGCCGACCTGGAGCGGCAGTTTGCTATCGCCGCCCCGGAACGGCGGTTGACCCTAATTGCCCCCGATGGCACGGTGCTGGCTGATACGGTGACGGATACCGAGGAAAACCATGCCACCCGGGCCGAGGTGGCCGCCGCCGCAAAAACCGGGGCGGGGGAGGCCATCCGCAAATCGGATACAACCGGGATTACCTATCTCTATGTGGCCCGCCGGTTTACCGATGGGGTGGTGGGCCGGGTGGCGATCCCCTTGGAGTCCATCAACGGTCTGATTATCCAAGGGACTTTGGTGCTTCTGGTGGCTGCCGCCGCCGCCCTCATTCTGACCAACCTGCTGGCCCGCCGCTGGGCCGAGGGGACGGCCAAGCCCATTGAGGCAAGACAGGAAAAGTTGGAAAATGTGCGAAGTGAGTTTGCCGCCAATGTGTCCCATGAATTGAAAACTCCTTTGACCAGTATAAAAGGCTTTACCGATATGCTTTCCTCCGGCATGGTGACAGACCCCAAGGACCAAAAGCGGTTTTACACCATGATTGGGGTAGAAGTGGACCGGCTGATGGAGCTGATTGGGGACCTTCTGAAACTCTCTGAGCTGGAGAGCGTGGCTATGCCTCGCCCCGACGACCGGGCTGACTGTCTGGCTGTGTGCCGGAACACGGCCCAAGCGTTGGAAACCATGGCGAAGGAAAAACAGGTTGCTCTTGCAGTGGAAGGGGATACCGTTTACGCTGCCATTGCCCCCTCCCGCCTGCGGGAAGTGGCGGCCAATCTGATGGAAAACGGCATCAAATATACCGAGCCGGGGGGAAGTGTTACCGTCACGGTGGCCCAGAGAGAGGGCATGGCCCTGCTCACAGTGGCCGACACCGGTATCGGCATCCCCGCAGAGGCCCAGGGCCGGGTCTTTGAGCGGTTCTACCGGGTGGATAAGGGCCGTGCCCGCACCGCCGGGGGAAGCGGCCTGGGGCTTGCCATCGTCAAGCATATTGCTCAACTTTACGGCGGTTCGGTAGCACTGAAAAGCGAGATAGGGCGGGGAAGTTGTTTTACTGTGTCAATTCCTCTGGCGGAGGAGAAAAACTAAACAAAAGAAGCCTGAAATTGTAAGAAAACCTTCACTAATTTTCTATTGACTTTTTCCCTCCCGTTTTCTATCTTATATAGGATAGAACGGGAGGGAGTTTTTATGAAAGGCACCAAACTTCGGTTGCGGCGGCTGTGGGAAACCTATCGCTGCGGCACACTCCTTCTTCTTTTTGGGGCTTTGGCTCTGCTTTTTTATGAACTGGAGAAAATCATTGTCCCGAAATATTGGATGGTCAGCTCTCTGGATGCCAAAATTCCCTTCATTCCCGAATTTGTCATCCCCTATCTGGCCTGGTTTGCCTTTATCGGAGTAGGCCTTGGAGTGTTGCTCCTTTTCGACCGGGAAACCTTTGTGCCAACCGTCCTGCTTCTGTGTGCCGGGATGGCGGTGGCTCTGGTGATTTTTGTCCTCTTCCCCAACGGGCAGCCCTTGCGGCCCCGCCATGTGGGAAGCGGGCCCTATGCCTGGCTGGTGAAAAATTTGATTTACGCCAACGACACAAACACAAACTGCTGTCCCAGCCTGCATGTACTCAATCAGCTGGCGGTCTGCTTGGGGCTTTGCCGGTCCCGCCTGCTGGGAAATCGCCCTGCCGCACAGGCCGGGCTTTGGCTCTTCTCGGTGGCGGTGTGTATATCCACCGTCTTTATCAAGCAGCATTCCATTGTGGATGTGATGGTGGCCCTGGTCCTCTTCTATCCTCTGCATAAGGTGTTCTTCCCCACCCCCTCCCGGGAACGGCTGACCGCCGTGACCTCCGAATATTGACCCTCAACCGCCGAACCGACAGGTTCGGCGGTTTTTTCTTGACAGAGCGGGGGGGAGGGGATAAAATAAAAGTAATTGAATATTGCTCCGAGCCTCTCCACCTACGGGCATGCCTAGGGTGGTTAGGCCGTACAGAGTGCTTCTGAAGGGTCCGTGCAAACAGCTTGCCGGGACAGTACGGAAGGCTCCAGGGTGGAATTGGAAACGAAACCGCCTTCCTGCTTTGAAAAGGGGCGTTTCACACAAGGGGATAGGTCTATCCCTTTGCTTTGAGCGTTGCTTTTTTGGAAGCAACGCTTTTTTTCTTGGAAAGGACGGTGCCCGACATGGGTCACATTACATTGGAAGAAGCCCTCGCCCTGCTGCCTGAGGGGATAACTCCGCTGGGGGAGGAGGAGGTTTCCCTTCACGACCTGCCTCTGGGTCGTATTTTGGCACACACGGTGGCGGCGGGGCTGGATCAGCCGCCCTTCCCACGCTCCCCTCTGGACGGCTATGCCCTCCATGCCGCCGATACCCAGGGAGCAAGCCGGGAAACTCCGGTCATTCTTCCGGTTGTAGGGCGGTGCTATGCCGGGGACACACCCATGGAGGGGGAGGTGGCACCGGGCCAGGCGGTGCGCATCATGACAGGGGCCCCCATTCCCCCTGGCTGTAACTGCGTCATTCCCCAGGAGGCCACCGATTACGGCGAAAGCCGGGTAGCCCTGTATACCCAACTGAAGCCACACCAAAACTATGTGTTTCAAGGAGAGGATTTTCGCCGTGGGGAGGAGCTGCTGCTTCCGGGATGTCTTCTGACCCCGGCCGCCATCGGAGTGCTTGCCGGGGCGGGAGTGAGCCATGTGAGGGTGTTTCGCCGTCCCAGAGTGGCTGTGGTGGCCACCGGGGACGAGCTGGTGCTTCCCGGAGAGGACCTGCTGCCGGGAAAAATTTATAACTCCAACCTGTATTATCTGCAAAGCCGCCTTGTGGAGCTGGGAGCTGAGGTGGTTTCAGTGACCCAGATGGGGGATAGTCTGGGGGATATTGCCAAAGCCGTGCAGTGTGCCGCCGAACAGGCCGACCTGGTTTTGACCACCGGGGGCGTTTCGGTGGGCCACCGGGACCTGCTCCCCCAGGTGATGGAAGAGCTGGGGGCCAAGACGGTGTTCCACGGGGTGGATATGAAGCCGGGGTCCCCCGCCTTGTATGCCAAGCTGGGCGGGGTGCCCATCCTCTGCCTGTCGGGCAATCCATTTGCCGCCGCCGCCACCCTGGAGGTGCTGGCACGGCCTCTGCTGTGTGCCCTGGCGGGCAGGGAGCAGGAGGGGCGGCAGACCGCTGTGCTGGCCCAGGACTTCCCCAAGGGTGCCCCGGTGCCCCGGTTTGTCCGGGGCCGTTGTGAGGGCGGGGTACTCCACCTGCCCAAGGGTCATTCCTCCGGGCAGCTTTTTTCCCTGGTGGGGTGCAACTGCCTGGGGATGCTCCCCGCCGGGGCGGGTTCCCTGCCTGCCGGGACGGAAATTTCTGTGATGATACTGTGAGGAGAAGGCTATGCTGGACCAATTTGAACGGAATATTGACTATCTCCGCATTTCCATCACCGACCGGTGCAACCTGCGGTGCGTCTACTGTATGCCCGAAGAGGGGGTGGAGTGGATGCCCCATGAGGAAATCCTCAGCTATGAGGAGATTTTACGTCTGTGCCGGGTCTTTGCCGCATTGGGCATCCGCAAAATCAAGCTCACTGGGGGGGAGCCCCTGTGCCGCAAGGGGGTGGCCGACCTGGTGAGGGAAATCAAAGGCGTGGAGGGGATTGACTGTGTCACCCTGACCACCAATGGTATGACTTTGGCCAAGCAGTTGCCCGCCCTGGTGGAGGCTGGGCTGGATGGGGTGAACATCAGCCTGGACACCTTGGACAGAAAAGGCTTTGAGGCTCTGACCAGGCGGGACGGCCTGCCCCAGGTGTTGGAGGGGCTTCATGCCGCTCTGGCTGTTCCCGGCCTTTCGGTAAAGCTAAACTGCGTCCCCACCGCCCGAAACCAAGATCAGCTTGTCCCACTGGCCCGGCTGGCTCGGGACCATGCTGTGGCGGTGCGGTTTATCGAGCTAATGCCCATCGGTTTGGGGGCCGGACTGGACTTTCAAAGTGAGGAGCAGGTTCGGGCCTTGCTGGAAGGGGAATTTGGCCCCATGACCCCCTGTGAAGAGCGGCTGGGCAACGGCCCCTGCCACTATGTAAACCTATCTGGCTTTACAGGGAGAATTGGCTTTATCAGTGCCATGAGCCATAATTTCTGCGCCCAGTGCAACCGGGTGAGGCTGACCGCCCAGGGCTTTTTAAAGACCTGCCTGCAATATGAGCGGGGGGCCGACTTGAGGGCCATTCTTCGGGGTGGAGGTTCGGACGAGAAGCTGATGCAGGCGGTCAGTCAGGCCATCGGGGAAAAGCCAAGCCGCCATCATTTTGAGCAAGCCGCAGACCAGCAGGCGTTGGAACGCCATGGGATGAGCCAAATCGGCGGATAAGGAGAAGAATATGAAATTAATCGAAACCAAGCAGGCTGTGGGCCATGTGCTCTGCCATGATTTGACCCGCATTGTACCCGGCGTGGTGAAGGACGCCGCCTTTCGCAAGGGGCACATTGTCACCCCCGAGGATATTCCCGTCCTGCTCTCCATGGGCAAGGACCACCTTTATGTATGGGAAAAGACCGAGGGAATGCTCCATGAAAATGAGGCGGCCGCCCGGTTGGCCGCCCTGTGCCAAAATGAGCATATGTCCCTCACCCCGGTAAAGGAGGGGAAGATTGAGTTGGTGGCCGAGCTGGACGGCCTGTTCCGGGTGGCTGTGGACCGCCTGCTGGCCGTCAACAGCCAGGACCAGATGATGATTGCCACCCGCCACACCAACACCCTGGTGCGCAAGGGGGATAAGCTGGCCGGAACCCGCATCATCCCCCTGGTCATTGAGGAGGAGAAAATCCGAGAGGCAGAGCGGGTGACAGGGGAAACCCCTTTACTGGAACTTCTGCCCTTGAAGCGGAAAACTGCCGCCATTGTGACCACCGGAACCGAGGTTCATCTGGGCCGCATTCAGGACGGCTTTACCCCCGTGCTGAAAGAAAAGCTGGCCGGGGTGGGGGTAGAGGTGATATTCCACACCACCGCCCCAGACGACCGGGAGGAAATTTTGTCCGCCATTGCCGCCGCCCGCCAATCGGGGACCCAGCTTATTCTCTGCACCGGGGGTATGAGCGTGGACCCCGACGACCAGACCCCCGGGGCCATTCGGGCCAGCGGGGCGAGAGTGGTGTCCTACGGGGCACCTGTCCTGCCGGGGGCCATGTTCCTGCTGGGCTATTATGAGGACGGCATCCCTGTGATGGGGTTGCCCGGTTGTGTCATGTACGCCAAGGCCACCATTTTTGAACTGGTGCTTCCCCGGGTGCTGGCCGATTTGGAGGTCACCCGGGCCGATTTGGCCGCCCTGGGTCATGGGGGCCTGTGCCTGGGCTGTGAGGTGTGCCACTATCCCATCTGCCCCTTCGGGAAGGGAAATTGAGGAGAGAGAAAGATGGAACCGAAATTCAATCATTTTGACGAGGGCGGAAACGCCATCATGGTGGATGTGTCCGGCAAGGAGCCCACCCACCGGGAGGCGGTGGCCCGGGGGGAAATTCGGGTTTCCCCCGCCGTGTTGGAGGCCATCACAGGGCAGACGGCCGCCAAGGGGGATGTGCTGGGGGTGGCCAGGGTGGCCGGCATCATGGCCACCAAGCGGACCAGCGACCTGATTCCCCTGTGCCATCCCCTCATGCTCTCCAACGCCAAGGTGGATTTTACCATTCACCCCCAGCGGCTGGCTGTGGAAGCGGTCTGCAGCGTCAAGCTTGATGGCAAAACCGGGGTGGAGATGGAGGCCCTCACCGGGGTGACGGTGGCCCTTTTGACCATTTATGATATGTGCAAGGCGGTGGATAAGTCCATGGAGCTTGGGGACATTCACCTGGTTCATAAAGAGGGCGGAAAGTCGGGGGAGTACGACCGTGGGTAAGCCGGTGGTGGTGGCGGTAAGCGGGGTGAAAAACTCCGGGAAAACTACCTTAATTGAAGGGATGCTCCCCCTTTTGACGGCCTGGGGGCTGGAGGTTGCGGTGATTAAGCACGACGGCCACAGCTTTGAGGCCGACCCTCCCGGGAGTGACACCGGCCGCCACTTTAGGGCCGGGGCCTGTGGAACCGCCATCTTTGATGGGGAGAAGGTTAAAATTGTCCGCCGGGGCCCTTTCAGAGAAGAGGACCTCATGGCCTGTTTTCCCGAGGCCGACCTCATTTTGCTGGAGGGGCTGAAAGGCTCCCACTGGCCCAAGCTGGAGTTGGTGCGAAAGGGCAATTCCACCCGGTCGGTCTGTGATGCGGCCACCCTGCTGGGGCTGGTCACAGACCTGAAACTGGCCCTTCCCGGTATCCCCATCCTGGCCCAGGATGATGTGGCGGGGGCGGCGGCCTTACTTGCAGACTATGTAAAAAAGCAAAGGGGAGAACGGAAAGATGGGTAAGATTTTAGCCATTTGTATCAGTGAGAAGAAGGGGACACAAAAGCACACCGTTCCCGCCGGGCGACTGGTGGAGAACTGGGGGATTGAAGGGG
>CAZHWK010000044.1:0-9417 GCA_964536405.1 uncultured Oscillospiraceae bacterium | reverse complement strand
CAAGCCCGGCTGCACCGTGGGCTGCGACTGCGACCGCTATATGGAGGTCTGGAACAACGTCTTCTCCCAGTTCAACAACGATGGCGAGGGCCACTATGAAGAGCTGGCCCAGAAGAACATCGACACCGGCATGGGTCTGGAGCGGCTGGCCGTGGTATGCCAGGACGTGAATTCCCTCTTCGATGTGGATACCGTGATGAACATCACCAACAAGGTCAGCGAAATCACCGGGGCCCACTACGGCCAGAGCGTGAGCACCGACGTGTCCCTGCGGGTCATCACTGACCACATCCGCTCGGCCACCATGATGATTTGCGATGGGGTTCTGCCCTCCAACGAAGGGCGGGGCTATGTGCTGCGCCGCCTGCTACGCCGGGCGGCCCGCCACGGCAAGTTGTTGGGGGTCAATCACCCCTTCCTCTTCGAGGTCTGCGACACCGTTATCCATGAAAATCAGCAGGCCTATCCCGACCTGGTGCAGAAGCAGGGGTATATCACCAAAATCATCCGCCTGGAGGAGGAGAACTTCGCCAAGACCATCGACGGCGGTATGAATATTTTTGACCAGATGCTGACCGAGCATAAGGGCAAGGGGGAGAAGGTATTCTCCGGAGCCGATGCCTTCAAGCTGTACGACACCTATGGGTTCCCCATCGACCTGACCATCGAAATGGTGGAGGAGCAAGGGATGAGCGTGGACCAGGAGGGCTTCAAGACCCTCATGGAGGAGCAGCGTCAGCGGGCCCGCAAGGCCCGGGAGGCTTTGGGCGATTTGGGCTGGGCCGGTCTGGAGTTTGGCAAGGATATGCCCGAAACCAAGTTCCTGGGCTATGACCGCACCGAGGCCGAGGGCAAGGTGTTGGCCATTGTGGCCGATGAGGAGTTTCGGGAGAGCGTGGGTGCCGGGGCCGAGGCCATTCTGGTGTTGGATACCACCCCCTTCTACGCCGAAATGGGCGGCCAGGTGGCCGACCAGGGCGTGATTGCCGGGACGGACTGGACCTTTGAGGTTCGTGACGTGCAGAAGAACAAGGGCGGCAAATATATGCACTACGGCACCGTGAAGCAGGGCGAAATGAAGGTGGGGGACAGTGCCACCGCCAAAATTGACCTCTCCCGCCGCCATGCCATTCAGCGGGCCCACTCGGCCACTCACCTGCTCCACAAGGCCCTGCGTGAGGTGCTGGGCGACCACGTGCAGCAGGCCGGGAGCCTGGTGGAGCCCGACCGCCTGCGGTTTGACTTCACCCATTTTTCGGCCGTCACCGCCGAGGAGCTGGCCCGGGTGAATGAGCTGGTCAACCGCTCCATTCTGGATGGGTACACCATCCGCACCGACGAAATGAGCATGGACGAGGCCCGCAAGACCGGGGCCACCGCCCTGTTTGGCGAGAAGTACGGCGAGAGCGTCCGGGTGGTCAACATGGGGGATTACTCCATCGAGCTGTGTGGCGGCACCCATCTGGACAACACGGCCAAGGCCGGGGTATTCCACATTGCCAGCGAGTTTTCCGTGGCCTCCGGTGTGCGCCGGATTGAGGCCACCACCGGCCTTGTGTCCCTGGAGGTCATGAACCGCAATCAGGAAATGCTCTTCCAGGCGGCCGCCGTCCTCAAAGCCAAGCCCGGCGACCTGCGGGAGAAGGTGGAGCAGACCATGGACGAGCTGCGCCATATGCGCCAGGTGATTGAGAAGTATAAGGCCAAGGATGCCGCCGGGGAGGCCGACCGCATTCTCTTCGGCGCCCATGAGGTGGGCGGGCTGAAGGTCATCACCGCCTCGGTGCCCGATGCCGACCCGAACCGTCTGCGTCAGATGGGGGATATGCTTCGGGACAAGGACGAAAATGTGGTGGCCGTGCTGGCCAGCGTGAATGAGGGGAAGATTACCTTCCTGGCCGTTTGCGGCAAAAAAGCCATGGAAAAGGGCCTGAAGGCCGGGGATATTATTAAGACAGTCACTGCCATCTGCGGTGGCAAGGGGGGCGGCAAGCCCGACAGTGCCATGGGCGGCGGCAGCGATGTGCTCAAGCTGGATAACGCTTTGGCCAGCGTGGACGATTTTGTGGCCGAGAAGCTGAAATAAGAGTCCCTTCCCAAGGGGGGCAGGGCCTGCGGGCCGTGGGGATTTCGCCCGCTTGGGCGGGCGAGGGTGTTGTGGCGGCACCGCCGCAGGGGATAAGATTTCGACCCCTGCGGGGATCGAGGAGCGATGGCCGGCCGCCGGCCAAGCGTCCACCATTTCTTTTTTGTGCGTGGCAAAAAAGAAACGGCGGCCCAAAGAAAAAACCGTGGCACTACACGACCCTGGTCAGGTCTACCGATGGTACTGTGCCCGCCTCCGGCGGTCAAGGACCCTGCGAAGCTAGACTTGCCAGCTCCCGCAACATAGGAAGGCCCACAAAAATTTCCCGCCAGCCCCCCGATACGAAGGCAACATGTTCCGTTATCGTGAGATAGCACGGAGTGCGTCGGGAGATGTAGGAACTCGGCAGAGGTGCGGGGCGGTGAATAGGAAACTAGCACCCAAGAGTGTTCGCCTTATTTTCTTTGGAAATCCAAAAGGCTTTTCTTTTCGGAAAAAGAAAAGTCGTTTGGCCCCCTGCGTAGCCGTTGGCGACTTGTCGCCTTACGGATACGGCGTGCCCCTTGCGGGTACTGCCGTGGGTCACGGCACGTTCCTCGCCCTTCGCCCTTTGGGGGCACCAAGAAAGGAGCCTTTTATGAGCGACTGTTTATTCTGTAAAATTGCCCGGGGGGAAATTCCCGCCAAGAAGGTCTATGAGGATGAGCTGTGCTTGGCCTTTTACGACATTGACCCCCAGGCACCCACCCACTTTCTGGTCATCCCCAAGAAGCACATCGCCTCCTGCGGGGCCATTACGGAGGAAAATGCTCCGGTGGTGGGGCACATCTTCACCGTCATCTCCAAGGTGGCAGGGGAGATGGGGCTTACAAGCTTCCGGGTGGTCTCCAACTGCGGGGAGCAGGCAGGGCAGAGTGTGGCGCACCTGCACTTTCATGTGCTGGCGGGCCGTGATATGACCTGGCCGCCGGGATGATGACACTTTTTCAGCCCTTTGAAAAAAAGAGATACAACCTTCTTGTGGGGGCCCTGGCCTTTTTGCTGGGGGCCTACTTCGATCTGACCAAATATCGGCTTGACCCCGCCTGGGCTTTGGCGGGGTCAGGCCCTTTTTTGCTGGCCGCCCGGCTGCTGGGGGGGCTGATTGCAGCCCTGCTGGTGCTGGCCCTGCTGAAAAGCGGCAGGGAACTGCTGGGACTGGGAAAGGTTAGCGGCAGGCAGATGCTTTTGCTTTTCCTGGGGCTGAACGCCGTGACGGCGATTTATGTGCTCACCTCGAGCACGGTCTATGTTTGGGACAACGCCGGGTACTGGATGACCGCCCGGAATTTGGCCGAGGGGTATCTGGGGCGGCAGCAGCTGTTTGAGGTGCTGAAAAGCACCGTTCACCAGGACTACAATGCCCTGTTGGCCTATCCTATTTCCCTCATGATGCGGGTATTTGGGGGGAGCCGGGCCGTCTTCCTTTTTTCCATTTCCAACCTGTACACCCTGCCTGCCCTGTGGGGGCTTTGCGCCTTGTGCAGGGACAAAAAATGGGGCGGTTTGACCCTGTGGGGCCTATTCCCCATGCTTACCTACATTGGGCTGGTGGGCTATGTGGATGTGGCGGCCTGCGGTTTGGCCATTTGGGCCTATGTGATTTACACCTCTGACCGGCCTTCGGTCAGCCGGGGAATTTTGACAGGGGCCCTTCTGGTGGCGGCCTTTCTCCTGCGGCGGTACTTTTTCTTCTTTGCTGCCTCCTTCGGGGTGGCTGCATTGGTAGAAAAGCTATTCTTTGACCGGAAGCGGTGGGGGGATTTTCTGGCCCTCTTTTTCTCCTGCGGGGTCTTTTCCCTCTATCTGACCCCCAACTTTTTGCTCAGCAAGGTGCTGGGCACCGACTACGGCGACCTCTACTCGGCCTATGACCTGGGCCTTGCCAGTGATTGGAAGCTGGTGGGCCGCTATTTTGGCTTGAGCCTTCTGAGCTTCCTTCTGGTCTGGACCTTTTATCAGCTTCGCCGGGAGGAAAACCGACGGGAGCGGGTTTTTGCGCTGGTACAGGGGGGCGTGTGTGCACTGGCCTTTTTGGCGGTGCAGTCTCACGGGCAGCAACATTTGCTGCTCTATGTGCCAGCTCTGGCCTTGTTGGTGGCCCGGATGCTGGAGGAGGGCCCGCCCAAGGCCCGCTGGGCGGGGCTGGCCGTTGGGGGACTGGTCTTTGCCTGGTGCTTTGTGCCAAAGGCCCAGCCCGCATCCATTGGGGAAATCAAGGGGGTGCCCAGCGTTCCGAGCATCACCTTTTATGGCCCGAAGCGGTCGGATATTGTGGAACTGACCGAACTTTGTGACTATGTGGATGGTCTGTCGGCCCAGGGGGAGAAAACGGCGGTGGTGCTGGCATCCTCCTTTACCTTAAATGACGAAACCCTGCGAAATTTACGGCCCTCGCTGAATTTGCCCCAGCCGGAAGTCAAAACCACCATCCGTTATCACGGAACGGTGGACAAGCGGGACCCCTTCAACTGGAATACGCTGACGGCCGATTATCTGGTGGTGGGCGACCCCATCCAGACCCATTTGGGAGAGGAAAATCAACAGGTCATGGCCCTGTTTGCCCAAGATGTGCTGGTGGGGGAGGGGCCGGGGACGGCCTATGAAGCCCTGCCAGTGAGTTTTTTGCTGGAAAACGGCTGTACAGCCCGGATTTTTGCCCGAACACGGAACCTGACCGGGGAGGAGTACCGGGATATTGCAGCCCGCTTGCAAGGGCTTTATCCCGATTATGCCCAGCATTACGCCGTGCCAGACTGGGTAGAATAAGTCAAAAAAGGCAGAATTTTCAAGCCCCGCCGAAAAAAATCGGCGGGGCTTTTTGTTTACTTTCCCCATGGATTGTGATAGGATAAGCACAATTCAAAAAACCATCCACCAACCGAATCATCCACGGAGGAGACCCATGAAAAAACCGATCATTCGCACCATAGCCATTGCCCTGACCGCCGCCATGACCCTGGCCCCTGCGGCCTTGGCATCCAAGGCCCTGGGTACGGAGATACATAAAGTCACATTGCCCCTGGCGCAGGGGACCACCACGACCAAGCAAAACCTGTGGAGCGCAACCTTTTCGGATCTGCGTACCGAACAATTTTTGGAGTACACCCCGACCCCAGGGATTCGGCCCGCTGTGGCCTATGGGGATAAAATCACCAGCCGAGCCACCCTGACCGATATGGCCAAGGGGCTGGAAGCCCAGGGGAAACGAGTGCTGGGCGGGGTGAATGGCGACTACTACGTCCTCTCCACCGGGGCCCCGCTGGGCATGGTGGTCACCGACGGCGTGCTTCGCTCCAGCCCCCAGTACACCAACAGCTGGGGAATTGGCTTTCTGCCCGACGGCACTGCCTTTATCAGCCAGCCCGAGTTGAGTGTCACCGCCAACTTTAAGGGAATGACCCTTTCGGTTTCGGGAGGGATTAACAAGGTGCGCACCGAAAGCGGGGGATATTACCTGCTGACCGAGGATTTTGCCACCAATACCATGAATACCAAGCCCGGTGTGGACGTGATCCTGCGGCCTCTGTCGGAAAACCTGGGGGAAACGGTACAGGTTGATTTGAAGGTCACCCCCGCCAAGGAGGAACCGGCGGTTCAGCAGGGCGAGCAGGCCAAGGCACCCCTGGAAGAGAACCCGGTGGCCGAGTCCGATGAACTGACCAGCGAGGATGTGGCTCCCCCGGCCGAGGAGGAAAATCCCGGACGGGTTACTGCCACCCTGACCCGGACCAATCAGCTGGAAATTGGGGGAAGGGTGACTTGCGAGGTGGTGCAAACCCTCAAGTCCCAAAGCAAAATTGACATTCCCGCAGGCTGCTTTGTGCTGACCATCCATCAAAATGGAAATGAGTGGCTGGTGGAGCAGGTAGCGGGACTGACGGCCGGAGAGCGGGTGGAGCTGGACCTGGTGAGTAAGGACACCCGCTGGAACGAGGCCGAAACCGCCCTGGGCGGTATGTACAAGCTGGTAAGCGACAGCGTGGTGAACGAGGGGCTGGACAAGGAACGGGCCCCCCGTTCTGCTGTGGGAGTGCGGCCAGACGGCTCGGCAGTTTTTTACAGCATTGACGGCCGTCAGCCGGGGTACAGCGTAGGGGCAACCCTCACCCAGGTGGCCGAACGGCTTGTGGAGCTTGGCTGTGTGGAAGCGGTGTGCCTGGATGGGGGCGGCTCCACCACCTTTGGGGTCACATGGCCCGATGCATCGTCCTTGACCGTGAGCAACAAACCCTCGGACGGCGGTCAGCGGGCCAACTCCAACGCTTTGTTCCTGGTGTCCGATTTGCCCCGGACCGGGGAGCTGAATCACCTCTTCCTGACCCCTTATGATAACCTGCTGTTGGCTGGTTCCTCGGTACAGATGACGGCACGGGGGATGGACAGTAACTACTACCCCATGAATTGGAGCGGGAAAGTGGACTGGGCGGTGAAAAGCGGGGATGGCACCATTACCGCTGACGGATTGTTTACTGCCGGAAGCGGAGGGGCCACGGCCACCATTGCGGCGACGGCCGGGGTGAAAGCGGAGGGTACGGCCAGCGTGACGGTGGTGGCAACCCCGGACAGCATCCGTCTGACCGACCAGGCCACCGGGGCGGCGGTGACGGAATTGCTGCTGGAGCCTAACCAGACGGTGGATTTGAAGGCTGTCGCCGTCTATAAAAATCTGACCCTGACCAGTCAGGATACAAGTTTTATCTGGACTGCTGACCCTGCGACGGGGAAGGTGGATGAAAACGGCCTGTTTACCGCCGCTGCGGCCAGCGGTTCGGGCTACCTTACCGTTTCGGCAGGGGAGCGCAGCATGACCATTCCGGTCAAGGTGACCGGACACATCCTGCCCCTGGAAGACTTTGAAGGGGGAATCGGAAATCTGGTCAGCACCGCCAGCGCAAAGGTAGAGGGCGAGAGCAACCTGGATTACGTCCGCTTTGGCACACAGAGTGCCAAGATGAATTACGACGCAGCTTCCGGCACGGCCACTTTGGCCGCTACCCTGCCCATTAAGAGTGGCGAGCGGTATTTGACCCTGTGGGTCTACGGGGACGAGAGCGGAAATACCCTGATGGCTTCGGCCGCCGATGGGGAAGGAAAACAGAGTGACCTGGTGCTGACCGGCCTTGATTTTAAGGGGTGGAAGCGTGTTACCGCTGAGCTGCCCATCGGTACGGTGGGCATTCGGGGCTTTTCGGTCATTTATGGTGGAACGGGGCCGGTGAATGGTACTCTCTGGCTGGACCAGATGAACACGTCTAACGAGCGGGTGGTGGATGATGCGCCCCCCGCCATTACGCTGACGGCCGACCACGGGGTTTTGAGTGCCACCGTTACAGACGGGATGGATAAAAACCTGCAGGAGAAAAATATTACCGTTCTGCTGGACGGCAAGCCCCTGACCTTTACCTGGACAGCCGCCACGGCCAAAGTGTCGGCCACCCTGCCGGTGGGGGATGGAAAGCTTCATCGGGTGAGTGTTTTGGCAGTTGATGCCTCGGGTAATTTGGCACGAAGCGGCGTCAGCTTCAGTGATACCATTGAATGGACCGAGCCATTTCAGGATATGAGCGGCCACTGGGCACAAGGGTTTACGGCCTATCTCTATCAGCGGGGGATCAGCAATGGGGTTCAGACCGAACAGGGCCTGCTGTTTCAGCCGGAGAAGGCCATTAGCCGAGGGGAATTTGCCCTGATGGTGGCCCGGTGGCAGGGGCTGAACCTGGAAGAGTACGCTTCTGTGGAGCTACCCTTTGCCGACACCGATCAAATTCCAACCTGGATGCTTCCCGCCATTCAGGCTATGTATGCCAAGGGGATCATGAAGGGAAGCCTGGAAGGGGAGAAACTTTACGTCCATGCTGAAACCGGCATCAGCCGCATGGAAGTTATGACCATTCTGGGACGTATTCAGGCCAAGGGGTACCCTGCACCCACCCTCACATTTGACGATGCCGGAGAAGTACCTGCCTGGGCACTGAGCCACGTTCAGACCCTGGTGGCCCAAGGCGTGGTGGGCGGCTATGAGAATAAGCTCAACCCAACTGCGTTGGTCAAGCGCAGCGAGGTGGCCAAGATGTTGGTAAGCCTTACCTAAGGGAAAACGGAAGCGTTTTACCCAGTGTGGATGACCATGTGGAACTGAAATGCATAGTAAGAAAAGCCACCTTCCGGGCAAGCCGTCCGGAAGGTGGCTTTTTCCACAGTCTGGCCCGGGGCTGTGGATTAAAATTGCAAAGAACGTGGTGAGGCGGGGCATTTTCACGTTTCAGCAATAAAAGATGACTTCCCGGGGCAAACTGCCAGGGAGGTGATTTTTCGTGAGCTATTTGAATATGACCAATGAGCAGTATTTAAAGTATGTGGCCGAAAAGGCCCAACCCTCCCCGTTGGTGAAAGATATGATTTGGGCCTTTGTCACCGGGGGTCTTATCTGCGTGGGAGGACAGGCCCTTCAAAATATGTACCAAAATGCCGGCATGACCAAAGGTGCGGCGGGAACCGCCGTGTCGGTGACCTTGATTTTGATTGCCGCCATCCTGACCGGCCTGGGCCTTTTTGACAAGATTGCCAAGCGGGCCGGAGCTGGTACCCTGGTTCCCATTACTGGGTTTGCAAATGCCATGGTATCCCCGGCACTGGAGTTTAAGGCTGAGGGGCTCATCACGGGTACGGCGGTCAAGCTGTTTACAGTGGCTGGGCCGGTGCTGGTCTACGGCATTTCTACCAGCGTGGTGTATGGGCTTATTTTGGTCCTGCTGTTTAGTAAATAGGCACTCCGAAGGGAGGCTGGAAGCAATTCTGGCCCCCTTTTTTCTTTTGAGGCGGTATGGGGAGAGGAGAAATGTAAGACCTCATTTTTTGCCGAAAAGAATATAGAGTGAAAATGTACAAAAAGACTTGACAAAAATGAAAGAGTGTTGTATTATATAGCCAGAAAGGAAAGGTGAGTCCCATGTACTAAGCGGTACTCCTTTCAGGGAGATGATGCATCAGTATCCCGTATCGCATTTCCATCTGAGCAAAGTTCATTCCTGCAACGCAAAGACCCGAAAGAAGCACAAGTCCAATCCAAGCAGATGTTCCAATGGTAGCAAAGACCCGACACCCACTCACAGATGTGAGACGGCATCCGGCGACTTTACGTGAAGTATCGCAGACAAGGACCGAGTATGCAATTGGACGTGTAGCGTGCGAATTTGCAATCCCGAGGATTTCTGCATTAGGCAAAGGCTTGCGCAAGTTTGTAGAAAGTGAAGGTTCATCAGTTAGTGGAAATTCAGAACGAACACCAG
>CAZHWK010000043.1:8988-9573 GCA_964536405.1 uncultured Oscillospiraceae bacterium | reverse complement strand
TCCCTCTTTAGCCGCCGCAGGATGTCCAAATCCTCCTCCAGCGGGTTGTGGGAGAGCTGTTCAATGTTTTTAAATCCATAAAAAGGCTTCCCCAGTGCCGCATAGCGGGGGGATGCCTCACGGGGGATAAAATCGCAGATGGTCTTATAGGCCGCCCCCGCCCACCCCATGTCAAAGGCACGGGCCAGCATGTCATAACCGCTGGCCACCACCGAGGACGAAAGCAAAAAGGGGTTTTCCAGCTTCACCCCGCAAAATTCCGTTTCCAAGCCGGGGGCAGGCCCGGTCAGCGGCTCCATCCCTTCCCCGGCCCCATGAAGGGCGGTCAGGATTCCCCGAATGTCCACCGGGCGGCTTCCCAACACGCAGGCTGTCTGGCAAGGGGCCGGACAATGGGCGCAAGGGTTTTCAGGGGGCAGCCGCCGGGCGGCACCCCGCTGATTGTCAAAGCGAAGGACCCGCAAAAGCCGGGCCGGGTCAATCCCCTTGGGGCAGACCGCCGAACAGGCCCCCTCGTGGCACAGCAGGCAGCGCCCGGTTTCTTCCATATTCCAAGTTTGTCCCATGACAAATTCCCCTTTCAGT
>CAZHWK010000043.1:0-8978 GCA_964536405.1 uncultured Oscillospiraceae bacterium | reverse complement strand
AGTGCAGTTCCCCCTCAGCAGGGGTGGGAAGCAGATAGACCGTTATATCCCCGCTCCCTTCCCCGGCCTCCTCCAGAGGGCACAGCCCCCGGTCATCTTGGAAATAGGCATATCCCGGCACCTGGTCAAACCCGAAGAAGGTACCTGTGGCGGTGTGGTACACAAAGGTTTGCTGGGTTTCTGCACCGGGGTCCATGATAATGGTACAGGTGCGTGCTTGATTGGCGGTCAGCTCGGCCACAAAGGGGGCGGTAAGGGCCACACTGCCGTAGCTAATCTGAACGGTAATCTGTCCGTCCATCTCCCCCGCCCCGTTAAAGCTGGTGCCGGTATAGCCCTCCATCTTCAGACTGCCCGGACGCAGGTTGTAGGTGTAGGTCAGGCTTCCGCCGTTCTGGCCCGCCGAAGCGGTCTGGACACACAGAAGCCCGCCGCTCTCACCCAGGGCGGTCATATGCTCGTCAGGCGAATACCCAAAGAACATACTCTGCCGGGCAGCCTGCAAAACGGCCTCTATTTCGGTTTCGGCCATGACCACCCGGCTTAAGGCACCGTCCGTATCCCGGATAAAAAAGCCATCCGGGCGGTAGACCCAGGTCTGCCCATCGGACAGCTGGGCAATCAATTCCACCCCCTGCCCGGTGCGCTTGGCGGTATAGCGGTCGGTCACCAGTTCCCAGTCGGCGTTATAACCCGTCTGGGTAAAGGAATAGGCGTCGTTTTCCCCGAAGAGAGTTTCTTCCTTGCAGTTGACCCGCTCCACATCCCGCAGGGTCAGGGGCCTCTTGGGTGAGGTGTCCGCAAAGCTGCGCAGCAGGGCGGCCGCCGATGCACGGGTCAGCGAGTCGGAACCGCCCTCACTGGAAACGGTTTTAAAGTCGCCGGTGTATCGGCCCATGGCCGTCAGGGCGTCCCCCCGGGTGAGGGTGCCCTCAGGCCGAGCTTCCAGCCCCTCGCACTCCAGAAGCCCCGCCTGCCAGGCCCACTGAACGGCCGGTCCGTACCAGCCCTCCATATCCACATCGGTCAGGGGGCTTTGGGCATAGTCCTCCCCACTGACCCCCGCAAGTCGGAAAAGCACGGCGGCCAGCATGGCACGGGTCATGGGGCTGTCGGGGTCGAACCGCCCGTTCCCAACCCCTTCCATCAGGCTTCGCTGGGCCATACTCTCAATATCGGCGGCACCCCCGTCCACGTCAGAAAACCGCTGGGCCGGGGCGGCCCAAGCGGAAACGGGGAGGGAGAGGGCCAAAATCAGGCTCAGGGCCAGAATGCGACCTTTCATATCATAGGCTCCTTTCAGCATGACAGCTTTAACTTTTTACGCAGGGTGGCCAGGGCCTTGGACTGAAGATAGCGTGTGTTGGCATCACTCAGCCCCATCCGCACCGCCACCTCCTTGGAGGGCAGTCCGCTGTAAAACCGCAGCAGCAGAATATCCCGCTCCCTCTGGGGAAGTTCTTTCAGCACAGCAGCAAGCTCATCCACCCGTTCCCTGGTCAGCAGGGTCTCCTCTGGGGCCGTGTCTGGAGCGGGAAGGCTCTCCCAGTCTTGGAAGTCCGCCTCCGTCCGCATTCCGGCCCGGCGCCGCAGGACGCCCCGCACCTCGTTTTGCGTGATGGCATACAGCCAGGTGCTGGGGGCACCTCGCCGTGGGTCGTAAGTATCCTTTTTTTCGTGGACGGACAAAAAGACCCGCCCCACTACATCCTCCGCATCGCTCACATTTCCAAGGTGGTGGAGGGCATAGGCATACGCCCTGGCGTGGTAGTCCCGGTAAAGGGCCTCCACATCCAGGGCGGGAACCTCACCTATCATAGTCCGGCTCCTTTTGCCCACGCATGGCATCTACATCTCCGGCGGCAAACAGCTGCTCCAAATCATCGTCGGAAAGTTCGGTGGGGAGATTGCGCCTTTCGGCTTCAGCAGCCATGTCCCTGATGGATCCGTGCCCCAAAAAGAGGGCAAAATCCAGAAGCCGGCTGACATGGCAGATGTTGTTTTCCATAGGAAGGCTCCTCTCCTGTTGTTCTTTTTCCTATCCGGGCCAAAGTAATGGCCCGGATAGCTCCTTCGTGTGTAGCTGCCGCAGGTTCAGCCGGGATACTTCCGAAGCAGGCTGATATGGCTGGTGACGGCGTCCACAATCCGCCCGTTCTCCTCCTGAAAATCCTTGTGCCGGTGGATGCAGGCCACCTTGCGGTAGTTCCCCTCCACCTCGATTACCACCAGCTCGTCCGACCGACAGCCGGGGTGGCGGCATACCCGGGTCATGCCCAGACTGGTGATTAGGGCCTGAACATGGCTGTTCAAGGGGAAGGGGACGCTCTGGCCGCATCCGCCTCCTGCCACGTTCTCCAGCTCCTCGTCCTTCAGTTCCCCCGCAGGGGGATGCAGCTTACCAAAAAGGCCTTCGGCCTCGGCGGGGGTCAGTTCAATCCCCTCCCCTTTGGCCAGTTCCAGCAGTTCTGCCGGGGACTGGGCTCGGGCGGCCTTTTTTTGCAGTTCAGGGGAAAATTCCATCGATTTCACTCCTTTTGTTTGCTCTGCGTGCGCTTCTTTTCTTCCCTCACATGCAGGCTTATCCATCCGTTTTTTCCAGATCATACACCGCTACCAGCTGGATAACCTTCCCGCAGGTCTGGCACTTCAGGTTGACCCGCTCGGACCGGCTCCCCGTGCCCGGATACACATAGGAATAGGAGTTGCCCAGGGCGGTAAACATCCGGCCGGAACATTGGGCATTGTGGCTTGAAAAGATACTGGCCGAAGATTTGCTCCTCACGCTGTCGCCCTGCTTAACCTCGGGCACAAAGCTGGAGGGGTCATAGCCACATCCTCCCCCCGCCACGCTTTCCAGCTCCTCATCGGCCAGCTCCCCCACAGGGGGATGGAGGCGGCGAAAATATTCCTCTGCCTCCTCCCGGGTCATGGAAATTTCCTCGGCCCGGGCCAGGTCCAAAAGCTCCTGGGGACTTGCCGCCAAGGCGGCCTTCTTTTTCTGCTCCTGAGATAGGTTCATGGTGATACCCCTTTCTTTTTTCCTCAACAGCCACCGGGGCACAGAACAGGAACTTCTTCCCGGTTTTCAGGGGCTTCTCCCCGGTTTCCGTCGTCACCGGGGTCGGGAAGCCGTATCCCACCGCCCGAAACGCTTTCCAGTTCCTCCTCGGATATTTTTGACAGGGTTTTCTCTTCTTCCATAGCACAAACCCTTCTACCATCAAATGTCTGCTTCCCGTCCACCCACTTTGCTTTCCATATCACGCAGGTCGTCCATACAGCTCCACCCGGCAGGAAAGGCATCCTGACAACGCTCCACATAGCCGCCGCCGAAAAATTGGCATTTGGCGGGATCCACCCCCAGCGGGTCCCCGGTGAGAGCCAGGGCAATGGCCCGGCAGCCCCCCAGACAAAGCTTGCGCCAGCGGCAGCCGCCGCACTTGGGATTTTGTGCAAAAAGCTCCCCCACGGTGGTGGTGACAGCCTCCAAATATGGGCCGTCCTGCAAGAGCGGTTGAAGTCCGGCGGTCTTTACGTTGCCCAAGTTCATGCCGTGCTTGGCATAGTAGCCCGACATCTGGTTGCAGGGCACCACCTCCCCCTCAGGGGTAATGGCGATATGGCCCCGATTGCCCCGGCAGACCGGGATGGAATCCCGGTAGACCCCACAGCCCAGCTCCACCGGGCGGAGGTGATAGCTCCGGCTTTTGGGCCAAAACTGAAGAAACTGCCAGATATCCACCTCCATGTGCCGCTCCTGGGCCAGGTATTGGGTGGTAAAGTCCAGTGCCAAATCATAATACTCTTCCAGCGTAAGGCAGAGGTCCCCTCCCTGTTCGGCCCAGCGGGGGGCCTCGGTGGTGCGGATGATGCGCAGCTGCTCCACCCCCATGGTATCCAGCAGATGAGCGGTTGGGAGCAGCGTGTTCAGATTGCCTCGATGAACGTTCATCTGCACCCGGACGGGAAAGCCCATACCGTGGCACAGGTGGATGGCGGCCAGGGCATTCTCCTCGGCACCGGGGTGGTTGCGAAGCCAGTCGTGGTGCCCCAGGCCATCAAAGCTGATTTTGATGAGGGGACGCATCCCCAGCCGGTACAGCTCCTCCAAAATGGCGGAGGTGATGAAGCTGCCGTTGGTGGTAATCTCCTCCAAATCCAGGCCTCGGCGGGCGATTTCTCGACACAAATCCATAAAACGGGGATGGAGCATTGGCTCCCCGCCGGTGAGGGTAATGGCCTGTACGCCGCAGGTTTCGCACCCGTCCAGCACGGCCAGGCACTGCTCCCAGGTGAACTCGGCCATGCTGGGTGCGTTGTCGGCGGCCATGAAACAGTGACGGCAGTTGTAGTTACATTTGCCGGTCACCGCCCAGTTCAGGGCGGGGAAGTAACGGTTGTCACAGCTGCGGGGGGCCTGCCAGGGCAGGATGGGCCCAGGCAGCGTCCGCCGCTCCACCAGTCCCAGGCACTCCAGGGCCTCCAGTGCGGGGGTAGGCTCCAGCTCGGTCACGCCGTCACAGCGGGACAGAAGCGCATATTGTTCGGGCGAGAGCTTCTGGGCAAATGGATTGCCCCGATGGTAGTATGCGTGGGGTACCATGCGCCAGGAACGCAGGGCCACGCCGTCGTTTAGCTTCCAGTACATGAGGCCGCCTCTTTTTCTATTTCAAATGTGGCCTGGCCGTGTGCGGGGGTCATGCCGGCACACACCCGGCTCCTCATCTTTACATGCGCTTGAGGGAGAGGATGTTGACTTGAGCGTAATCTTCAAAGATCACGCCCGAACCGTATCGGGAAGAAAATGCCTTTTTACAGTGATTGACACACTCCACCCACACGGTGTCATAGTCCACCACCTTCGTCACAACAAACCGGGTACCCTGACAGCCGCCGCACCGAATCAGTTCGCCCTCAATGCTGCTGCCGCTGTCAATGATCCCCACGCAGGTGCCCACGGGATAGGGGGTTGCGGCACCGCCGCATCCGCCGCCGGAAACGGCCTCCAGCTCGTCATCGGCCAGCTCCCCCGCAGGCGGGTGGAGGGTCTCAAAGTGGTCCTTGGCCTGCTCTGCTGTCAGAGAAAATCCCTGGGCCACGGCCAGAGCCATCAGCTCCTCCGGCGTTGCTGCCAGACGTGCCTGTTTCATCTGCTGCGTTGAGAGGTCCATTCCATTCACTCCTTTTCCGTTCTCTCAGCTGTTGGTAAGCTGCTCTGCCGCTCAGGCCAGTACGCTGGCATTCTGGTCCGTCTTGCCGCAGTGCTGGCAGGTCTGTGTGTGAGTGGGAGTTTCCTTACGGCAGAAGGGGCAGATGCGCATACCGGGTGTGACCGCCCCGGTGGCCATATTTGCCCTGGTGGCCATGTTCACTCCGGCAGCCATGTTCACTCCGGCAGCCATGTTTGCTCCGGTAGCCATATTCGCTCCGGTGGCCATGTTCGCTCCGGTGGCCATGTTTGCTCCGGTAGCCATGCCGCCGGACACCCCTTCCAATTCCCGGTCACTGAGTTCAGCGTTCACACGTTTTTCTTCTCTCATCTTCCATACCGCCTTTCAAAATATGTCACGCTTCTGCGTGTTCCGTTATTTGATATGCCGGACACCCGGATTTGTTAGGATTTTTTTAGCAGGGAACCAAGATAGTCTGCCGCCTCGGCCCGGGTCATGGCAATCTGGGGCACTTGGATGGGCTCGTCCCCCTCCCACCGGGCCAATACAAGCTCCCACATGGAACCCGTCATGGTTGCCTGAGGGTCAAAGCGTCCGTCCCCCACGCCGTTCATAATGCCCCGTACCAGCAGAGCATTGGCCGCCTGCTCATAGTTCGCCCCTTTTGGCACATCGGAAAAACACCATGGCGCCAGCTGGGCCGTGGTATGGTTGCCCGCATAGTCCAACAGGGTCACGGTCACAGGGCTTGCCCCGCTGATGATGCTGTCATCCACCACCACCGACTGTGCAATGGGACTTCCCTGCTGCGCCCCTTCGGCATAGGGATACGGCACACACTGGGTTTTGCCCTCAGCGGTGAGCAGCACCCCCTGGATAAAGTGGTTGTCCACCGCTTCATAAGAAAGGGATGCTGTTCCCTCCGCAACCGTGACGGCTGGTGCTGTGGCAAACACCGGGGCCGTGGTGTCCACATAAAAGGACATCTCGGTTTGCTGGGTCTTGGTATGGGGGCTTTCCAGGTTGGCATGGAGCTTGAGGGTATACCAGCCCTGGGACAATTCCCCTGTAACAGGCAGAGTTTCATATCGGTAGGACACCAGCGGACTGGCGGTCACGGCTGATTTGGTGATATGGGATACCGTCCCGGCATAGTTGGGGGCGGTTCGGTCGAAGGCATCTGCCACCCGGCGGCCTTCCTCATCGTAAAGCTCATAGGACATGCTCTTCACGCTGCGCAAAAGGATAAACGACGGCACCAGTTCCCCCATTTTGGGGGAAGCGGCGGCATATTTGCCCTCGATGCGATTGGTCAGCGGCCCGGCCAGAGTGTTGCGCCCCGCAATGGAAACAGCGTCCCCCTCCCCCTTGACCAGAATGGCCGAGGCCCCGTATCCATCCCAGTAGTGGGGAAGCTCGTCATCCCCGGCCTTGCCATAAAGGGGCACATCGAATATGGGGGCCTTACCCCAGTCCCCATAGTAGCCCATGTAGGGCAGGGAGAGGTCGGGGGCGCCGTCCCGGCCCGTCAGGGTAAGAAACCCCTCCACATAAAAGCCGTTCCCACCGCTGCACTCCATCAGGGCTTTCAGGTCGTAGTCCTCTTCGGTGCCATAGGGCAGGGAGACGGACACCGTGAAGGTTCTCTCTTCCCTGGCGGGAATGGTGATGCTCTCGCCGCTGACACCGTCCCCGTAATAGTTTACCTTCAGCTCCCGGGGGGCAACGCTTTGGCCGGAAACGTACCAGATGGTCCTTCCCCCGCCCACGTCCACCCCCTCGGGCCGGTCGGAAAAGACCGACAGCCCCAGGTCGTATGTATGGGAAACCCTGCCGTAGTTTTGTGCGCTTACGCAGAAGGAGATGGTTTGGGTCCCCTCGGCAATCTCCCCCAGGTCGGCCTTGGTCACCCGGTGGGTGTCCGCCGTCCCGGTATAGTAATGGTCCTTCGGGGTTTTCTCCCGGGTGAAGAGCACCACATCGGTTTTTAACGCCCCTTCCACATCGGCCAGCCCTGCCCCCTGCTGGCGGGGGGAGGCGGGCAGCGTGCCGCTGGGCTGCGGGATGGCGGTGGAACACAGGATGGTATTCACGGTATCGCAGAGGGCAAGCCCCGTGGGATTGCCAAATTTAGCGGCATTCTCCCCCACATACTGGCACACCCTGGCGGCATACCCCGCCAGAGAGGGGCTTGCCATGGAGGTGCCGCTTAAAAGGCCGTAATGCTCCGCCGTGGTGGGGCTTTCCCGGTCAGCCCGGGGCATGGTGGAGTAAATATTCTCACCCAGGGCCGTAATGCTCGGCGTCAGACGCAAATCGGTCGTGCCCCCCCAGGTGGAGAAGGACGACATGGTTCCCTCCTGCCGCAGGGTATTTTTTCCCAGGGTCAAAGCCCCGGTCTGTACTATTTGGCGGGTCAGGGTCTGCCCGTCCTGATAGTCCAGAAGCATCAGGGGGATGGCGGGATTGTTCCAACCGTCCAGATTGAGGGTGATGTCCGACCAGTTCGCCCCCGTTTCGCTGTTGAGCAGGACCACCCCCACCGCCCCCTGGGTCTGGGCATTTTGGCACTTGAGGGCAAAGTTGATGTCCCCCCGCAGAATGCCAGCAAGTTTGCCGGTCAAATCCTGTCCGGCATAGTCGTTCGCTTCGGGGCTGGCTGTGCTGTCGCCGGGCAGACGGCCCAGTCCTACATAGACGGCCTGGGCACTGTCCGCCCCCAGTGCCGTTTGGAAGTCTGCCGCCCCGCTTGGCAGAGAAAGCCGTGCCGTGTAGTCAAGATAGGCCCGCTCCTCCCCATCCAGCAGAAGGGTGGGCAGTTTTCTGTCCCTGTCCCGGGATGCCACCGAGGTCACAAAGTCGGCCTGAGCCGGGACGGTAGGGATGGCATAGTCGCTCTGGTCATACCGGGGCTTTCCCATCCCAAGAAAGTCATATTGGCCCACATATCTATCGTTGCCGGCCGAAGCCACCAAAAGCACCCCGGCCTGGGCGCACCGGGTGGACAGGGCCGAATAGTCCGGGCGGCCTGTTCCGGCACCGTCCCCAAGGTAGAAGGTGCCGGGGTCGCCCAGGCTCAGGTTAATCACATCGGCCCCCAGGGCGATGGCATCCTCCACGGCGGCAAAAACCGCCTCATCCTCCTGCTGGCCAATCTGGTTTTTGTCGCTCATCACCTTCATGAGAAGAAGCTGGGCTTCGGGGGCCGCACCGTCAAAGCGGCCCTCGCTGGCATCCCCCAGCCCATTGGCCCCGGCAATCCCGGCCACATGGGTGCCGTGGAATTTGGCGGCGGCCTCATTCTCCTGCCAGTCATATGGAAACACATCCCCATCCCCGTCGGCGTAGTCGTAAGCGTAGGGAATTTTTGCGTTGACATAGCGGTCCTGAAATTCCGGCGGAAGGTCCTCCCTGCGGAGCTTTGCGGCCTTTTCCCCCGCCGGGGACAGGGCAAAAAGGGCATGCCCGGTATCAAAGCCGCTGTCGATGATGGCAATGACGGTGCCCTCCCCCCGGTACTGCTTTCCTTGCCCTATGGAAGCAGGTTCAGCGGCAAGGGCTGCCGGACAGAGCAGAAGCACAAGGGCCAGAAAAAAGGATATGGTACGATTTTTCACAGGTCAGCCTCCCCTTCGGTTTCGCTTTTCGTTGCACAGCCAAAAGCCCCTCTCGTAGATACAATATTCACAGTTCCCACAGTTGGCGGGGTGGTGGTCAGCAGTTCGGGGGAAATTTTGGCCCCCTCTACCTGAGGGAAAATGGCGGGTTGGATATGGACCTGTTTCATCCTCAAAACTCCCCTCC
>CAZHWK010000042.1:0-9660 GCA_964536405.1 uncultured Oscillospiraceae bacterium | reverse complement strand
ATGCGGGCGGCCACATAGCCCCGCAGACCCACCTGACAGGTGAGGTAGATGGGCTTTTGCAGGTCCAGTTCCCCCATGCGTTCCCGCAGCTCGTTCAGGGGAATATTCAAAAAGCCGGGAATGGCACCCACCTCGGCCAGCTCCTCAGGGTTACGGACATCCAGCAGGGTCACGTCCCCGGGCAGGGAGGCAAGGTCCTCCACATAGAAGGGGGTCAGGGTGCCTTCCAGCACATTCTGGGCCACAAAGCCCGCCATGTTCACCGGGTCCTTGGCACTGGAGAAGGGGGGCGCATAGGCCAGCTCCATCTCGGCCAGGTCGTGGACGGTAAGGCCAAAGCGGATGGCGATGGCCAGGCTGTCAATCCGCTTATCCACTCCGTCACCGCCTACGATTTGGGCACCCAGTACCTTGCCCTCGTCGGGGGTGAAGAGGAGCTTCACAACCATCTGCTCCCCGCCGGGGTAGTAGCCGGCATGGCTGGAGGACACGGTGAAGGTCTTGCGGTAGGGGGTTCCGGTGGCCAGAAGGCTTTCCTCCTTCTCCCCGGTGCAGGCCACCACCTGGTCGAAGAACTTCATGATGGAGGTGCCCTGACTGCCCTTGTAGCTGGCCTTCTTGCCGCAGATGACGTCGGCCACAATGCGGGCCTGCTTGTTGGCCGGACCGGCCAGAGGGATAAGCTGGGTCTTGCCGCTGACGATGTTTTTCACAGTGGCCGCATCCCCCAGGGCATAGACGTCGGGGGCACTGGTGGCCAGGGTTTCGTCAATGAGGATTTCGCCCCGGGCACCCAGCTCCACTCCGCTGTTTTTCAGGAAGGCGGTTTCGGGGCTGACCCCGATGCTGAGAATGACCATGTCGGCGGGGACGGCGGTGCCGTCCTCCAGCAGGACGGTGTTTTTGGTAAAGCCGGTGGACTTCTTGCCCAGGTAGAGGTCCAGGCCCTTGGCACGGATATAGTTGTGGACGGTGTGGGCCATATCCAAATCCATGGGGGCCATGACGTGGGGGGCGGCCTCCACCACGCTGACCTTCAGGCCACGGTGGGCCAGATTCTCGGCCATTTCCAGGCCGATGAAGCCCGCCCCAATGACGGCGGCCGTTTTGGGCTTTTGGGTTTCAATGTGGTCATAGATGGCATAGGTGTCCGGGATGTTACGCAGGGTGAAGATGCTGGCCTCCTCCATGCCGGGCATTTTGGGCCGGATGGGGGAAGCTCCGGGGGAAAGCACCAGCTTGTCATAGCTCTCGGTGTACTCCTTTTGGGTAGCGTGGTCCAGAACCGTGACGGTTTTGGCGGCGGTGTCCACCGCCGTGACCTCGTGGCGGACCCGGACATCCACGTTAAAGCGGGCATGGAAGGCTTCCGGGGTCTGAAGCTGAAGGGCCTGCTTGTCGGTGATGGCCCCGCCGATGTAGTAGGGCAGGCCGCAGTTGGCGAAGGAGATGAAGTCCCCCTTCTCGAAGAGGATGATTTCGGCCTGCTCGTCGTTGCGGCGCAGGCGGGCAGCCGCCCCGGCTCCGCCAGCTACGCCGCCGACTATCAATACTTTCATAGTACGCTCCTTTCTATATTACAGATAGTGGGGGGTGTTAGGGGTGAGAACCTCACAGCCCGTTTCGGTGATAAGAACCATGTCCTCGATGTTGAAGCCGTCCACCCCGCTGATGTAGCAGGGGACTTCCATGGCCAGAACCATACCGGCCTCCAGGGGCCGGGTGGTGGTGGGATTGATATAGGGGGCCTCGGCGGTGGCGGGGCCCATGCTGATGCTGTGGCCCTGGTGGCCCCGGCGGTAGGAGGGGTAGGCTTCCTTCACGTAGTCGTAAGCGATGTGGAACAGCTCGTTGATGGGCAGGCCGGGTTTGGCGGCGGCAATCATCCGCCGCTGGCCCTCGTACAGCCGGTCCTTAAGCTTATAGAGGGCCGGGTCGGCCCCCTCCATGACCCAGGAGCGGGAGGTGTCGGTGGTATAGAAGTCAAACTCGGCGTTGACCCCCGCATCGAACTTCACCACATCCCCCTTCTGAATGACCCCCTCGCCGGGAATGGTCAGGCGGGAGCCGGACTCCCCGGTGGAGAACATGGACCAGGCACTGGGGGTGGCCACACCCGAAGCGATGACGCTGCGGCGGAAGGTCTGCACCATCTCCTGCTCGGTGACCCCAAGGCCCACCATGCGGCTCACGGCGGTGAAGCCCTCGTCGGCGGCCCGGCAGAGGGTGCGGAACATATCAATCTCTTCGGGGGTCTTGATGCTGCGGGCAAAGACGAAGAGGTCGGAGACATTCTCGCACCGGATTTCGGGCATGGCGGCCATCAGGGCGTTGTAGTAGTTCAGGGGCAGAAAGTCCAGCTCCACACCCAGCTTCTTGTCGGCCAGGTCCATGTCTTTGACCATGGCCTTGAGCACATCCATGGAGCCTTCCATCACAGCGGGGGCGGGGACGCAGGCCCCGTGGGCGATTTCGTCCCAGGTTTTCAGGCCCACCCAGGTGTCGTACTTGCGCACGATGAAACGCCCGCCGCTCTTTTTCTCAAAGGTGGGGACCTCAAAGTCCATGGTGGTCAGCTGGGTGGGAACATCCTCCCGGGCCGACACCACGGCCACCGAGAAACCGGCCTGGCGGGAAACGGTGTGCTGGTGACCGGCAAAGCCGGTGACATAATGAAAGTTTTCGGGCGAGGAAACAATGGCACCGTCCAGTCCACGCTGGCGCAAAAGCTCCTTAATTTTGCTCTCTTTGGGCTGCATATAAAACGCTCCTTTAAAAAAACAGGACTGCGCACGCCCAGCGCACGCAGTCCATTCGGCTGGTAACTTGTGAAAATTCCCCGCAAGCCTTGCAGAGAGTGGTGTAGCTCTACCAGACAGCTTGCAGAAGCACGGCAAGCCTCGCAGAGTGTTCGCCTAAGGCAAACATATCATTGAAATGAAGTCCGCACCGGGACGGACTGCAAAAGCCTCGCAGAGTTCCGTTGTCCGCAGACAACGGAATAAACTTAAATCTTGTCATTTCCGGGGACATGCGCCTCGGAAATGACACTTCTCGCACAAACTGCACGGACTTTTCTAAAAGAAACGAGGTGCAGTTTGTGTGCTTTCCTACTCAAAGAAATGGCTTTGCCATTTTTTGGACTTTTTTATGCGGGATAGAACATCCCGGAACCGGGGCCCAGGGGCAGGCCCAGCAGGTACCACACGGCAAACAGCACAATCCAGCCCAGCAGGAAGCAGATGGAGTAGGGCAGCATGGTGGACACTACGGTGCCGATGCCAGCCTTCTTGTCGTACTTCTGGAAGAAGGCCACGGTCAGCACGAAGAAGGGCATGGTGGGAGCAATGATGTTGGTGGTGGAGTCACCGATGCGGTAAGCCACCTGGGTCAGCTCGGGGGACATGCCAAGGCGCATGAACATGGGCACGAAGATGGGAGCCATGATGGCCCACTTGGCCGAGTCCACCGCCACAAAGAGGTTCAGAAGGGCGGTGATGACGATGAAGCAGATAACCAGGGGCAGGCCCACAAAGCCGATGTTCTCCAGGAAGTTGGCCCCGGCAACCGACAGGATGGTGCCCAGGTTGGAGTAGGTAAAGAAGTTGGTGAACTGGGCGGCAAAGAAGATGAGCACCAGGAAGCCGGAAATGCCGGAGATACCCTTGCTCATGAGGTCCACGACATCCTTGTCATTCTTAATGACACCGGCACCCACACCGAAGGCAATGCCGGGGATGAGGAAGAGGAGCATCATGATGAAGATAATGCCGCTCATGAAGGGGCTGGAGAGGAAGCCACCGGTGGCACTGCGCAGCAGGCCGTTGGTGGGCACCACAGCGATGAGGATAAGGCCCACATAGATGAGGGCGGCAATGCCGGCAAACTTCAGGCCACGCTTCTCGGCGGCGGTCAGCTCGTTGGAAGTGCCCTCCAGACCGCCTTCATACTTGCCCAGGCGGGGCTCGACCAGCTTATCGGTCACCAGGGTGCCGATAATGGTGATGAGGAAGGTGGAAACGAACATGAAAAACCAGTTGGACAGGGGGGAAACCACATAGTTGGGGTCGAGCATGTTGGCGGCCTGGGTGGACATACCGGCAAACATGGGGTCGTTGGTGCCGATCAGCAGGTTGGCACTCCAGCCACCGGATACGCCGGCGAAGGCGGCCGCAATACCGGCGATGGGATGACGGCCAAAGGCCATAAACAGGATGGCACCCAGGGGCACCAGCACCACATAGCCGGTGGAGGAAGCGATGTTGGACAGGATGCCCAGGAAGACCACCATGGCGGTGACCATGGTCTTGGGGGCGGAACCGGCGGCCTTGCGCAGCAGGGCCGAAATCATGCCAGAGCCGTCAGCCACGCTGACGCCAAGGATGATGGTGAACACGGTACCCAGGGCGAAGAAGGTGGTGAAGTTGGTCACCATCTTGGTAATCAGCACCCGGATGGAGTCCACTGAGAGCAGATTGACAGCGTAGACCGTATTCTCCACAATGCCGCCGCTGGCGGTGTCGATGGCTTCATAGGTCACATGAACGTCAAGGGCAGCGCAGATGGCCGAAATAATCATCACGGCCACAGTCAGGATGATAAAAATGCTGGCGGGGCTGGGCATGGCGTTACCGATGCGCTCTACACGGTCCAGCGCACGGACAATCAGCCCCTTCTTTTCCAGGGTGTTTTCTTTGTTTCTAGACATGGAAACAACCTCCTCAAAATTCTTATCTCAATCTCCCGGGGGAGAAATAGATACTTGCTCAGGTGGGCTCTCTCTCAGCGGCCCATATGCTTGTCCACGGCGGCCTTGAGCTGGCTCATGGCCCTCTCCACCGTGCTGCGGGGGCAGGCGATATTCATGCGCATGTACCCCTCCCCTTCCTTGGGGCCAAAGCCACGGCCGTCGTTCAGGGCCAGACGGGCTTCGTTGGTCATAAAGGCGGGCAGCTCGTCCCCGGGCAGGTTCAGGCCCTTGCAGTTCAGCCACAGCAGGTACATACAGTCGGGGCGGTGGAGGGTAATTTCGGGGATGTTCTCCCGGAGGTACTCCTCCACATAGGTCACGTTGCCCTCCAGGTGGGCAAGAAGCTGGGTGAGCCACTCCTCCCCGTGGCGGAAGGCGGCCTCCACAGCCACCAGGCTGAAGCAGTTGTTGCGGTGGACGTCCAGCCCCTTCCAGAAGGTCTGGTAGCGGTTCAAAAGCTCCAGGTTGGGGAAGGTGACAGTGGCGGCCTGAAGCCCGGCCAGGTTAAAGGTCTTGGTGGCCGAGGTAAAGGTGATGGTGTTGGCGGCGATGGCGGGGCTGACGCTGGCCATGGGGGTGTGCTTGTGGCCGAAGAGCATCAGGTCGCTGTGGATTTCGTCGCTGAGGATGGGCACACCGTATTGGCAGCACAGCTCACCCATGCGGCGAAGCTCCTCGGGGGACCAGACACGGCCCACGGGGTTGTGGGGATTGCAGAGGATAAACAGGGCGGGCTTGCGCTGAAGGGCCTGCTCAAAGGCCTCGAAGTCCACGCTGTAACGGCCCGCATCCTCGTGCAGGGGCACGGTAAGGCACTTGCGGTCCCAGTTTTCCACCGAGTCAAAAAACTCGCCGTAAACGGGGGTGAGGAACATGACCTCGTCCCCGGGCTGGGAAAATTCCCGCACGCAGGTACAGATGGCGGGGACAACCCCCAGGGTAAACACGCACAGGGCGGGGTCGGGCCGCCAGCCGTTGCGCTTAAACTGCCAGTCGCACACGGCCTCAAAATAAGAGGCGGGGCGGCTGACGTAGCCGAACATCCCCTGTTTGTTGCGCTGGTCGATGGCATCCAGAATGGGCTGGGCCGTTTTCAAGTCCATGTCGGCAATCCACATGGGGATTAAGTCCCGCCGACCGTACTTCTGCTCCATCTCGTCGTACTTGACGGCAAAATTGTCCCAGCGGTCGATGGGCTGGTTGAAATCATACTGCACTCTTCTTCATCTCCTTGGCGTTGGGTTTCCGGGGGGAACCGGCATTCCCCCATGGTCGCCCTAAATAACAATGCATATTTCGTGCCAAGTTTAAAATGAGTGAGATATTTGTTTGTTTTAGACAAAATGAAATGGATAGTTTTTGGCAAAAAGACGGTTCAAAAGGGGAAAAAGGCCGGAAAAAGAAAAATGGGTGGCCCATTCATGGAATTGACCACCCATTTTTCTCCCTTTACTCACCATATTTCACCCATTTATTTGGAGAATGGGGTGCTTCCCTCCTCTTCCAGGCGGCGGGCCACGGCCCGGCCCAGAGCGGTAGGACGGCTGCCCCCCCTGCCCCGGTGGATGTCCACCAGCCCTAATTCCTCCAGATGGAACAGGATGGTGCGGGCGGTTTGCTCGGTCAGATAGACCCCGCACTGGGCGGCCCGGGCGGACAGGGCTTTGCGGCCCATGGAGGCCGAGCGGCACAGTTCGGCCAGAATGAAACAGTATCCCTCCCACTCGTGGGCCCCACGCTGGCGCAGACGGGTCAGGGCGGGTTCACACCCATCCTGGTCCTGGGGAAGAAGCTCCCTTGGGGGGAGGGCTCCGGCGGCGGGACGGACGGTAGGAGGCAGGTCGTCCGGCTCAATGACGGGCTTGTCCAAATAGGCCAGATACTCCACGCAGTTGCGAAGTTCCCGCACGTTGCCTTCCCAGGGATGGTGTTCCAGCATCCGCAGGGCGGCCGGGCTGAGGGTAAAGCTGGCCCCAATCCCCTCCCGAATACGGTCCAGCAGGAGTGCTACATCCTGCTCCCGCTCCCGCAGGGGGGGAAGTTGAAGGGGCAGGACGCTCAGGCGGTAATAGAGGTCCTTGCGAAAATCCCCCCGGCGCACGATGGCCAGCAAATCCTCATTGGTGGCGGCAATGATGCGCACATCCACATAGATGACATCCACCCCGCCCAGACGAACGATTTCCTTTTCCTGCAAAACCCGCAGCAGTTTGACCTGGAGCATGGGGCTCATGGCCTCAATCTCGTCCAGAAAGAGGGTCCCCTTTCGGGCGGCTTCAAAAAAGCCGATGCTCCCCCCTTTTTTGGCCCCTGTAAAGGCCCCCTCCTCATAGCCGAAGAGCTGGCTTTCCAGCAGAGCGTCGGGAATGGCGGCGCAGTTGATGGCCACGAAAGGCTCCGAACTGCGGCTGCTGGCGGCGTGGATGGCGTGGGCGAACAGCTCCTTGCCGGTGCCGCTCTCCCCGCTGATGAGGACGGCGGCATTGCTGGCGGCCATCTGGCGGGCCACGGTTTTGGCACTCAGCATGGCCCGGCTTTGGCCCACGATGCTGTCAAAGGTGTACTTGGTCACATGACCCTTGCCAAAAATCTGGCGGCGGACCTTCTGCTGACGGTTTTCCTCGTCCCGGAACCGCTGAAGGATGCAGAAGGCCCCAATGAGCCGATCCTCCCGAAACACGGGCTGAAGACTCATGGAAACGGCCGCCCCCCCAAGCTCCCCCAGCCGGGCATGGATGGCCTTGCGGCTGGCAAAGCACTCCCCAAAGGGCAGGCTGGGCAGAACCTCCTGGGCCTTGGCCCCCACCAGCTCTTGGGCGGGGTGGCCCAAAATCTCCTCCGCCTTTGGGCTGCACGCAAAGATGGAGCCATCGGCATCCACCCCCACCACCCCGGCATCCAGGGATTTTTGACACAGGTCGAAGAGGGTTTCCACCTGAATGGAGCGGTGAAGCATCTGCTCAATGCTGTACGACCGCTCGGCCAGGGAGTTTAGGTACAGGCGAAACTTTTCCCCGCTTAAAATATGCTCACAGCGCAGATGATGGGCCAGCTCCATGAGAGTGTTGCCGCTGAGCAGCCGGGGGCCAAGGTCAATGACCTCCTCCATGCCCTGGGGGACGTACCGCCGCTCCCCTGCCGTGACGGCACAGTGCACGGCGGGTGGCTCGGGTGCCCCGGGGTAGTAGGGGGTGAACTGGATATTGGTCACCCCAAGCTGATTGAGCAAGGCGATGGTTTCGGTGGCCATAGCTTGGTTGATGTTCACCAGCAGGGCTTCGGTGTTGCGGGGTACCGCCAACAGGCGGTCCAGACCGGCCTGGGTCACATGGACCTCGCTGATGACCACCTTGCCTTCCCCGGGCAGAAGCTGGGTAATGTCCCGGTCGGAAAAGGCGCAGGTAGAAACCAGATAAACGTCAGCGGGCAGGATGCCATCCACCGTGCCGTTTTGCACGCTGTACATATGAATTTGGACCTCGCTGCCGAAAAATTCCTGAACCTGCTGGGCGTAAAGCTGCATCGAGCCTTCGTCCCAGGTGATGACAGCCAACTGTTTACACATAGGTAAATCCCCCATTCCACCAATTTCACCATTTTAGGAAGGCCCATTATGTCATATTCCCCCCTTTTTTGTCAAGCGGAAGATAATACCCCCCATTTTTGGGGCGGTTTTGGGCTGGCATGAAACTTGCATAATATAAAGGTAAATCATAAAATAAAAGGAGCAAATTGCCATGACTGAAATGAAACGGTTTTATGAAGAAGCCCTGGCCCAGCGGGAGCAGCTTGTCCACTGCCGCCGGGTTCTGCACCAAAACCCCGAGCTCGGGATGGAGCTGCCCAAGACCACCGAGTATGTCTGCCGGGAGCTGGAAGCCATGGGCTATGCCCCCCAGCTTATGGCGGGCGGGGTCACCGCCTGCGTGGGCAAAGAGGGAGGGCCGGTCTTTCTGCTGCGGGGGGACATGGATGCCCTGGCCATGGCCGAGCAGAGCGGCCTGCCCTTTGCCGCCCAGGGGGAGAAGGCCCACACCTGTGGACATGACATTCACACCGCCATGCTGCTGGGGGCGGCCAAGTTGCTGAAAACCCATGAGGGCGAGTTGAAGGGGCAGGTCAAGCTGATGTTCCAGCCCGGGGAAGAAATTCTGAAGGGGGCGGCCGCCATGGTGGAGGCCGGTATTCTGGAAAACCCCAAGGTGGATGCCGCCATGGCCCTTCATGTTTTCCCCGGCCCCATGCACGTTGGAACTCTGGCCTGGCGGGAGGGGCCTGCTCTGGCCAGCTCAGATAGCTTCCGCATCACGGTCACCGGCAAGGCGGGCCACGGGGCCATTCCCCAGAACTCGGTGGACCCGGTGAACATCGCCGCCCACATTCTTCTGGCCCTTCAGGAGATCAACGCCCGTGAGGTCAACCCCCAGGACCCCCTGGTGCTGACCGTCTGCACCCTGCACGCCGGGGCCCTGCACAATGCCATTCCCGAAACGGCCGAGCTGACCGGCAGCATCCGGGCCTTCTCTAACCATAACCGGGAGCTGGCCAAGAATCGCCTGGTGGAGATTTGCGAGGGCATGGCCGCCCTTTTCCGTGGCAGCTGCAAGGTGGAATTCCCCTCGGGGGTGGCCTCCCTGCACAATCAGCCCGAGCTGGCGGCCGAGCTGGCCGGGTATGCCGGGGAGATTATGACCAAGCTGGAGGAGCTGCCCCGCCAGATGGGAAGCGAGGACTTTGCCGAGGTATCCCAGAAGGTGCCCTCGGTGTTCATGGGCATTGGAGCCGGTGGTGAGGATGAAATCTATCACCGGGCAGGCTCCCATAACCCGGGCATTATTTTTAATGAAGAGGTTCTGCCCCTTGGGGCGGCCGTTCTGGCCGGCTGTGCCGCCCAGTGGCTGAATACCCAC
>CAZHWK010000041.1:0-9716 GCA_964536405.1 uncultured Oscillospiraceae bacterium | reverse complement strand
CTCCAGGGTGGGATAGCGGCCATAGAGGCCGGGGGTGACCATATTCACCCGTGCGTCGGTGCATTGGGCCGACATCCGGACGGCGAAGAGAAGCTCGTAATCCTTTTCGTATTGTAGGGAACAGATACCGTCAGGATAGGCCAGCTTCAAAAGCTCCACTGCGGTCTTTGCCCGTTCTTTTTTGGTCATGGAAATCACCTCCCCAAAAGCATACCACAAAATGAGAGAGATTTCGACCCCCTTTTCCTGGGGGGAGCATTGTGTTTTTGGGAAAACTTCGTTATAATGACTCTAAATAGCGATGCCTGAAAGGGCATGGAAGGAGAAGGAAACATGGTCAAGAATGTGATGGATTTTTTGGCGGCTTGTGACCCTGCGGTGGGGGAGGCTGTTCAGGCGGAGTTTAACCGTCAGCGCAATAACATTGAGCTGATTGCCTCGGAGAATATTGTAAGTCCCGCCGTATTGGCGGCGGCAGGCACCGTGCTGACCAATAAATATGCCGAGGGTTATCCCGGCAAACGGTACTATGGTGGCTGTCAGTTTGTGGATGTGGTGGAGGATTTGGCCCGGGACCGGGCCAAGGCTTTGTTCGGAGCCGACCATGTGAACGTGCAGCCCCACTCGGGGGCCCAGGCCAACTACGCCGTTTATTCCGCCCTTTGTGAGCATGGGGATACCGTGTTGGGCATGGATCTCTCCAACGGCGGGCACCTGACCCACGGCAGTCCTGTGAATTTCTCGGGCAAGAATTATAACATTGTCCCCTATGGAGTGGATGCCGAGGGTCGCATTGACTATGACCAGCTTCGGGTCTTGGCAAAAGCCCATAAGCCCAAGATGATTTTGGCCGGGGCCTCGGCCTATCCCCGTACCATCGACTTCAAAGCCTTTTCCGACATTGCCCGGGAGGTGGGGGCCTATCTCTTTGTGGATATGGCTCATATCGCCGGACTGGTGGCGGCTAGATTGCACCCCAGCCCCGTGCCCTACGCCGATGTGGTCACCACCACCACCCATAAGACCCTCCGTGGCCCCCGGGGCGGCATGATTTTGTGCCGGGAGGAACTGGCCAAGAAAATTGATTCTGCTATCTTCCCCGGCAGTCAGGGCGGCCCGCTGGAGCATATTATTGCCGCCAAGGCGGTGGCTTTTGGGGAGGCCCTCAAGCCTGAATTTAAGGTATATCAGCAGAATATTCTGAACAATGCCAAGGCCCTGGCCGCCAGCCTGATGGAGAGCGGCTTCGATTTGGTGTCGGGCGGGACGGACAATCACCTCATGCTGGTGGACCTTCGTAAAGCGGGAATTACCGGCAAGGAGATGGAGCGTCGGCTGGACGAGGTGAACATCACCGTCAATAAAAACGCCATCCCCAATGACCCCGAGAAGCCTTTTGTCACCAGTGGTATCCGTGTGGGTACTCCCGCCGTCACCACCCGTGGTTTTACCGAGGCCGACTGCGCCCTGGTGGGCAAGCTGATTTGGGAAACCGCCACCGATTTTGAGAATAAGGCCGATGCCATCCGTGCCCAGGTGGCCGAGCTGGTGGGCAAGCATCCCATTTACGAATAAAATCGGGCTTTGTGCATTCCGCTGCGGTTCAAAAACGCTCAAGTCCACTTGCCCATGAACGTTATATTCACACATGGAAGGGAGATATTCTCATGAAAAAGGGGATTGCGTGGGTGCTGACCCTGTGCCTGCTGATGGGAGGGCTGCCCGCCCTGGCTGCGGTGGAAAAAGCCCATTTGCAGGTGACCTGGTGTCCGGAGTATGAAGGTCTGACCCGCTTATATGGGACAGACCGGATGCTCCTGAAAAAGAATGGCCTGTACGGCCTGTTCGATTTGCAGGGGAAGGCTGTCACCGATGTTCTCTTTGATGCGGTGAGGGAGTTCGACGAAAACGGGACTGCCACCGCCATGAAGGGCGGTAAGTGGGGAAAAATTGACCGGAACGGAAATACTGTCACCGACCTCCTCTATGACACCGAGCAGGAAGCTAAACTTCCGGTGAAGGCCAAAATTCTAAAACGGGGTGGAACCTTCGCCGTGGGCAGGCTGGATGGAACCCTGCTCACCAATTATCGTTACTGGAATGCCCATCCCTTTTCCTATGGCTATGCCGCCGTGCAGGATAAGGAAAATCGGTGGGGCTATGTGGATGAAACCGGGAAAGAGGTTGTGCCCTGCCGGTATCACTCGGGGGATGTGGGGGATTTTGGCCCTGATGGCTTTGCCATTGCAGGAAGTCCCTCCCGTTATCAGGTGGTAGATACCACAGGGCGAGAGCTTTTCCCCCACCCCGTCAATCAAGTTTGGCGGGCAGGGCACGGTCTTTGGGGCTATGCCACCGGATGGACCATCGGATTTGTCGATGGGGAGGGAATCCCAATCGTGAAAGAGGGGAAATACCAGCATTACACCGACCCAAAGGGCTACCTTCAGGGGGGTGTCTTTGACGAAAACGGGGTTGCCGCCGTCTATCCTGTGGACGCCAGCGAGCCGGTGTATATTGACACCAACGGCAAGGTGGTGGAGAACTACGACCCCACTAAAGTGGTGAGCCGTGGCTACGGCGAGGGCTTGCAGTGGAGCCAAAACCAGGAGGGGAAGTGGGGCTTTGTGGACGATAGCCAGAATGTAGTCGTCCCCTATCTCTACGATGCCGTAGGTCACTTTGACCACGGCTATGCCTCGGTGCTGGAAGACGGGGTTTATGGCATGCTGAAAAACCCCATTCTGAATTCGGATTGGGCCAGGGAAGAAGTGGCCAAGGCTACCCAGGCGGGCTATGTTTCCCCACGATGTGCCTACTACCAAACCGCCCCCATCACCCGCCTGCAATTTGCCGAGCTGGCGGTGAACTATCTGGAAAAAGTCACCGGAAAGCCGGTGGAGCCAAGCAAGGAAAATCCCTTTATAGATACTGAGGAGCAAGCTGTGTTGAAGGCCTATGCCGCTGGAATTGTCCAGGGGAAGGGAGAAGGCTGCTTTGCCCCTCACGATCTGCTGACCCGGCAGGAGCTGGCTTCAATGCTTTACCGTACCATGAACAAGGCGGGGGTGAGCTTTTCCCAAGCGAGTGTAAGCCTTGATGGGTATACCGACGGTGACCAGGTGGCCGAGTGGGCCGGGGAGGCGGTGGCCGCTTTGGTGGGTAACGGCGTGATGCAGGGGGCGGGGGGAAAGACCCTGCGTCCCCAGGACACCTGCACCGTAGAGCAGGCCATTTTGCTGGTCTATCGGGCGGTGAAGTAAAATCTGTACGCCATATAGAGGAAATTCAGATAACGTCCGCTTTCACTGGGGAAACATCCACATTGGCGGATGGAACAAGGGTTGACGTTTGGGAACACTCCAATGCAAACGGCTATGTTTTGTCGGATGGAACCGAGCTTCTTCGTGTTTATCATTTGAGGGGCCCCGAGAATGTGTCTGTGGGCGGAATAGAAAATTTCAATGCTTTGAATGAAACTGCACAGGCCAATGTGCTGAAGTTTTATGAAGCCCAGGGCTTACTGTATGACACTCAGGCCGAGCTGGAAAGAGCCTATGGAGCCTATTTGGAGCTGGAAGAAGACCCTTCACAGTTCAATACCAGAATGATTAGGTAGGAGATTAGCCCCACAGCATCCAATGAAGCGGTGATGTATTTTCTGACAACGGTGATGCTTCCGCTGGAGGAGGACCGTGTCTATGAAGAATACAGGCGAGGGGCGGCATTTGATCGGAAAACCGGAGAAGTCATCCCCAATTGCGATCTGTTTGCTTGCTCCCCGGAGGCGGCAAAGCGGGAAATCTTGAATTGGGGGTCTGAAGAGGACCCTAAAGAAATGGAAACAGCCTTCCACTGGGAAGATGTTGTTTTCTTCCCCGAGCATATGGAGCTGAATTTTCAGCAAGGAACCCTTCCAAGCCAGGAAAACAGCTATATCGTGAGCAGGGACTATGTGAACGGGGTTTCTGAACTGCTCCATCCATGGGCTGTGCCCGGAAACAACTAAGAGAGAACCTAAGAAACAGCCTCCCGGAAACATGATAAACGAAGGAGGGACTGCCATGAGTAGACCCCTGGCGGATGAAATACGGCCCCAATCCTTGGATGAGGTGGTGGGCCAGTCCCACATTTTAGGAAAAAACGGCCTGCTGCGCCGTATTATTGAAAGCGGGGATATACCAAACCTGGTTTTTTACGGCCCCTCTGGGACAGGGAAGACCACGGTGGCCAACATCATCGCCCAAAAGACAAACCGTACCCTGCGGAGGCTCAATGCCACCACGGCCTCCCTGTCCGATGTGAAGGATGTGATTGCCGATGTGGGAACCATGCTGGCCCCCAACGGCATTCTGCTCTATCTGGACGAAATTCAGTATTTCAATAAAAAACAGCAGCAGTCCTTGTTGGAAGTGATGGAGGGTGGACAGGTCACCCTCATTGCATCCACCACGGAAAATCCCTATTTTTACATCTACAATGCCGTTTTATCCCGCTCTACCGTTTTTGAGTTTAAGCCGGTGGGCCATCAGGACGTTATCCCCGCTGTGGAACGTGGGTTTAGACTGATGGGGGAACGGCTGGGGGAAAAAATGGCTGTGGAGGAAGGGGTGTCCCCGCACATCGCCACCGCCTGCGGTGGGGATGTGCGGAAATCCTTGAATGCGGTGGAGCTGCTCTGCATGAGCGCAAAAAGGGCCGAGGGCGAGCGGGTTGTCACCCTCCGGGACGCCAAAGATGTGGCCCAGCGGTCAGCCATGCGGTACGACCGGGAGGGGGACGACCATTACGACATTCTCTCTGCCATGCAAAAGTCCATTCGGGGCTCTGACCCCGATGCGGCCTGCCACTATCTGGGTCGTCTTTTGGAGGCAGGGGACATGATTTCAGCCTGTCGGCGGCTGATGGTCATTGCCTGTGAGGACATCGGTCTGGCCTATCCACAGATTATTCCCATCGTGAAGGCCTGCGTGGATGCGGCCAATATGCTGGGCCTGCCCGAGGCCCGCATTCCCCTGGGGGATGCGGCCGTTCTGATGGCCACCTCCCCCAAGTCCAACACCGGCCACATTGCCCTGGATGCGGCTATGGCCGATATTCGGGCCGGGAAAACCGGCCCCATCCCCAGGGAACTGCAAAACTGCCATGCCGACAGTGCCGGGCAGGAGCGGGACCAGGGCTACCGCTACCCCCACGATTACCCCAACCATTGGGTGGCCCAGCAGTATTTGCCTGATGTTTTGGTCGGACGACGGTACTATGAGTACGGCCCCAATAAGGCCGAGCAGGCCGCCAAGGTCTACTGGGAGAAGATTAAGGGCTGAAGATGCTGATGGCCCCCACCTTGGAGCAGCCCCTTGGGGCGTACTCCCAGCGGTCTAAACGCCCCTCGGTTTGGAAATAGCGCAAAGGGGGTAGGGTGGTATCTCTGGGCAACTTTCCAATGACCAGGAGCTTAATTTTCATGCGCTCAGGCAGAATGGACTTGAGGTAGACACTGACCCGGTCCCCCTCTTTCAAATCCTCCCGAAGTTCCGCCAGACCGGAAAGATTGGCACTCAGCTCCACAAAGGCCCCGTAGTCCTTGACCCCACGGACAATGCCGGGGACCGTCATACCCACCGAAAATCCGGCGGCATTGTCCGCCCAGGTGCCCAAGAGTTCCTTGTGGGTGAGATACAGTCGGCCCATGGCCCGGTCTATCCCGGTGACCACCACAAAAATTTCCTGCCCCACCGTGAAACGCTGGTCGGGGTGGGGGATGCGGGAAATGGAGATGGTTTCCACCCCCAGCATGGAAGGCAGGCCGCACCCAAGGTCCACAAAGGCCCCGAAAGGTTCCAGGTGAGTGACGGTGGCAGGGAGAATATCCCCCGGCTGGGCCGAGCGTAACATAGCATCCCTGGCCAGTTCCTGGGCTTTGCGGCGGGAGAGCAGGGGGGTGCCATCCTCCAAAAAGCCTGTCACCACCACGCTGACCGGCTTTCCTACCCGGGAGAGCAGGGCGATTTCCCGGGTGGAGCCGTCGGCCACCCCGATGGCTCCTTCCTCACGGGGGATGAGACCCACATGGGGGCCGAGCTGAACCCGGAGGGAACGGTCGGGCTGGCAGAGGGTAGCCATGCCCTCCAGCACGGTGCCGGACTCCATGGCCTGCTCAAGTGACTGGACGGTGGCACAGTGGGACAAATTGGCTTGGGTGGCAAGCAGACGGCCCTCGGGCCAAAATTGTAATTCCAAATTGACCAATCCTTTCTTTTTCCATAAGCCACTATATGCGCCGGGAGAAAGGAATTTCCCAAGGAGGATAGGAATGGACATCCAAATCGGTGATATTTTGCATATGAAGAAAGAGCATCCATGCGGAAGCAAGGACTGGATTGTTTTGCGGGTGGGAATGGACTTTAAGCTGCGGTGCCAAGGCTGTGGGCGGGAGGTTATGCTTCCCCGGGCCAAGGCCGAGAAGAATGTCAAAACGGTGGAACGCAGCAGGGAGCATGGATAGAGCCAGATGTAAAAGAGAGTGACAAGGAATTTTCCTTGTCACTCTCTTTTTGTCTTTCGGCCCCGGTTAGACCTTTTTTGAAGGGAGGATGGCCTATAATGATGCTCACCCCCGGGAGGTGAGAAGGCCGTGACGGTGTATGTAGACAGCTTGTTTTTTTTAAACCTTATCATCGATTATCTTCTGCTGTTGGTAACAGCCAAGGTGGCGGGCGAGGCATTCTCACGGTGGAGGCTCCTGTTGGGAGCGGCCTTTGGGGCATTGCTGGCGGCCTTGGTTTTTTTGCCGGGCTTAGAGTGGCTGCTCCACCCTGTGTGCAAGGTGGCAGCCGGAGCCCTCATGATAGTTCTCGCCTTTGGAGGAAGTCGGCGGCTGCTTCGGATGGGATGTGTCTTTTTTGCCCTTTCCTGTGCTCTGGGGGGCGGGGTGCTTCTAATTACGCTGCTGACCGGCCGGGGAGTGAGCGTTGCAAACGGCGTGCTGGCAACCGGTATGGATTTAAAAGTTGTATTGCTGTCGGCGGCGGTTTGCTATTTGGTCCTGACCTTGTTGTTTCGGCGGGCCGGGCAGCATGGAAGAGGCGAGTTGGAGCTGGCTGTGGTGGAAATTGATGGGCGACGGGCTTTGCTGACCGCTTTGCATGATACGGGAAATACCCTCACCGACCCGACAACCGGGCGGCCGGTTCTGGTGGCCGAGGGGAATAAGCTGGCCCAGCTTTTGCCCGGCGAACTTTTGGCTGGGCTGCGGACACCTGCCGAGGTCATGGAACGTTTTTCGGGCCAGGATCTTGGGCGGCGGCTTCGGCTTTTACCCTATCGGGCGGTGGGGGTGGACTGCGGCTTTTTGCTGGCGGTTCGGGCCGACCGGGTTTCGGTGGGAAAGCGGGAATTTGGCGGATTATTGGTGGCTCTGTCGCCCACATCTGTGTCGGATGGCGGTGGCTACGGAGCGTTATTTGGAGGGTAAGGGAAGATGAAAATCTGGATGGGTTTGCAAAAATTATTGGCTCGGTTAGGTCTGTTGTCCCCGGGCAAGGTGATGTACATAGGGGGAAGTGATACGCTGCCCGCCCCTCTGCCCAAAGAGCAGGAGGGGGAAATGATTGCCCGCCTGGGGGACGGGGATCAGGAGGCTAAGGCCACCCTAATTGAGCACAACCTCCGGTTGGTGGTATACATTGCCCGGCGGTTTGAAAATACCGGGGTAGGGATTGAGGATTTGATTTCCATCGGCACCATCGGCCTAATCAAGGCGGTGGGAACCTTTCAGCCGGCCAAAAATATTAAGCTGGCTACCTATGCGTCCCGGTGCATTGAAAATGAAATTTTGATGCATTTGCGGAAAACCTCACAGCTCAAAAGCGAGGTTTCCTTTGACGAGCCGCTGAATACCGATTGGGACGGAAATGAACTTCTTCTGTCCGATATTTTGGGCACGGAAAGCGATGTGATTATGCAGCCCATTGAGGCTGATGTGGACCGAAAGCTTCTTTTTGATGCCATGGAAAAGCTGGAGGAACGGGAGCAGCGCATCATTGTTATGCGCTTCGGACTGGACGGCCGCCCCGAGCGAACGCAGAAGGAGGTAGCCGACCTACTGGGGATTTCCCAATCCTATATCTCCCGTCTGGAAAAACGGATTATTGCCAGACTTAAAAAGGAAATTTTGAAAATGGCATAGTAGCCGTACATGCTGCATTAGGTGCATAAGATAAGCATAAACAAAGTGCATCACCGCTTTTATGGCGGTGATGCACTTTGTTGTAACTGGCATTTTGTAAAAGATAAATGCTGTATCATCCGTTATTCTTCTCGTACAGGATTCCAAGGCCCTCCAGCATCAGGTGCTTGTCCCAGATACCCCCTGGCTGTCGATGACCGACAAGGTGGTGGCGGTGTCAAGGTCAAAGAGCGGGGTGGTCTTACCTATTCTTAGGCAAAAGTGCCCACCTGGTAAGCGGTTTCCAGCAAGGGGCTGAGGAGCAGGTCCTTTACCGTTACCAACTTGCCGCCATCACTGTCCAAGTCGAAGCCCTGGCTTTGGTAGGCGTACCAGACCAGATAGGCGCACTGGCCGCCGCCCAGTTCCTCCGGGGCCTTTTCCCCAAAGAAGCCGCTGACCAAGCTGTAATCCACGTCCACCAGATGCTCCATGGCATACCGAGCGGCCGCTTGGCGGGTTTCGGGGGAGGCGTCCTTGAGGCGAAGGACGGTAAAGGTGGGGTAGTGCCGCCACCGCTGGACAGACTGAAGGGCGGAAGGAGAATGGCAGGTTACCGCTTCCACTGTCACCCCGTGTTCAGCGTCCACCACCAGTCCGGCATGTCCGTGCCGCCAACCAAAGCTGTGGGCACAGTCGGTGAGGAGAATGTCCCCGTCCTCCAAGGGCGGCAAGTCGTTCAGTTTTCCATCTGCCAATTGCTCCTCCCGCACGATAATGGACAAGGGGGAACATATGGCATTACTATGAAAGGGGAGGGAAATATGGGCAGTGGCCTGGGACAAGGCGGTGAAAGAACATAGAAGGGCTGCTGTGATTGCGACAATTAAGCTATATCGCCTGAGCCTGCCCACGGAATCATCTCCTTTTTTGTATTAGGACTAGTTTTGCCCGTCATAGAGTGGATAAACAGACAAAAGGAGGGGGTTTCATGGAAAGCCGTTTGACCGATTTGCGCTATAAGGAAGTCATCGATGTGGAGGACGGCAGCCGCTACGGCTATGTGGGGGATGTGGAAATCGACTGGGAGGACGGGAAGGTAAACGCCCTGGTTATTCCGGGACGCTTGCGGCTGCTGGGCTTGCTGGGGCGGGAGGAGGATGTGGTGGTGCCATTTTCTTCGGTACGCCGCTTTGGGGAGGATATTATTTTGGTGGATGCGGCCAAGGGACTGGCCCGTCGGGGTGGACGAGGAAGACGGCGCAGAGAATAATGTGGAAACAAAAGGTGAAAAAATTCTTGCAATTGCGGGCATAATGTGCTAAAATACCAAAGCTGTGCAATGACGCAGTATTACGCACGCCAAACGGGATGAAACGTCCGGTGCCTCAATCGAGGTGGACGAGTTTCAGATGAACGGGGCGGAGGTAAGAACAAAAAAGGAGGAACTATTACTATGGCAGTCGTATCTATGAAGCAGCTTCTGGAGGCCGGTGTTCACTTTGGTCACCAGACCCGTCGGTGGAACCCCAAAATGGCCACCTACATT
>CAZHWK010000040.1:0-9732 GCA_964536405.1 uncultured Oscillospiraceae bacterium | reverse complement strand
CTAATATGCAAGCGATTTCCTTCCTCTGTGTCATTCTTGCATTTTCTGCACAATTTCCGGTTATGATATTCGTCTTAAACGCCAATTGATTTACTAGTATACTAGTAATACAATGAAGTAGATTCCAAGAGGAAGCGTCCTCCCCAGGCATTGGGGGGTGAACGTCCCTCTCCACCCTCCCGCCGAATCCCCATATCGGCGGCGCAGGGGCCGGTCAATCATAGAAAGGAAATACTGCCATGAAACTTACATTTCGCTGGTACGGTGAAGGGCGTGACTCCATCACCCTGAAGCAAATTCGCCAAATTCCCGGCTGCAGCGGCCTGATGGGCCTGCTGGACGACAAGGCCGCCGGGGAGGTCTGGACCCTGGAGGAGTGCCGGGCCTACGTGGACCACGTGAACAAAGCCGGGCTGGAGTGCGAGGTCATTGAAAGCGTCAATGTCCACGAGGACATTAAGCTTGGCCTGCCTACCCGGGACCAGTACATCGAAAACTACAAGGAGTGCATCCGCAATCTGGCCGCTGTGGGCGTGAAGGTCATTGTCTATAACTTCATGCCTGTGCTGGACTGGCTGCGTACCGACCTGGCCCGTGAAATTCCCGAGGACGGCTCCAACAGCCTGTACTTCGACGAGAAGGAACTGGGCAGCATGACCCCCGTAGAGCTGGTGAAAAAGACGGCCGAGGGCTCCAACGGTTTCTCCCTCCCCGGCTGGGAGCCCGAGCGGCTGGCCGACCTGGAGCGGGTGATGGAGCTGTACAAGGACGTCACCCCCGAAAAGCTGCTGGAAAACTATAAGTACTTCCTGGATGGCATTATCCCCACCTGCGAGGAGTGCGGCGTCACCATGGCCTGTCACCCGGACGATCCCGGATGGCCCATCTTCGGTCTGCCCCGCATCGCCCACGACCAGGAGGGCTTTGACAAAATCTGCGCCCTTAACCCCAGCAAGCGCAACGCCCTTTGCCTGTGTACCGGCAGCCTGGGCAGCAACGTTCACAACGATATTCCCGCCATCATCCGCCACTTTGGCGAGATGGGCCGCATCGGCTGCCTGCACGTCCGCAATGTGAAGCACCTGGGCAGTGACCGCTGCTTCCGGGAGTCTGCCCACCTGTCCAGCGAGGGCGATTTGGACATGTACGCCATTATGAAGGCCATTTACGACACCTGCCCCGACACCTATATCCGCCCCGACCACGGCCGCATGATTTGGGACGAGGTGGGCCGCCCCGGCTACGGCCTGTATGACCGTGCCCTGGGCCTCACCTACCTGAACGGCCTGTGGGAAGCCATTTGCAAAAGTGCCCAATAAGGAGGGTCTTATTATGAAAATGAAGCTCGCTTCTCTCTCCAATGCCACCGCCTGGGAGGGAGCCAAAGTTCGACTGCCCCAGTACGATGTATCCAAGGTCATAAAGACCACCACCGAAAACCCCCTGTGGGTTCACTTTGGTGCGGGCAACATCTTCCGTGGCTTCATCGCCGTGCTTCAGCAGAGATTGCTGGACAGCGGAGCCTCTGACCGGGGCATCATTGCGGCCGAAACTTTTGATTACGGCATCATCACCGATGTCTACGCCCCCTTTGACAATCTGACCATGAACGTCATCCTCAACCCCGATGCCACCACCGACCGGGAGATTATCGCCTCGGTCACCGAGGGTCTGCGGGCCGATGCCGGGGATGAGGCCATGATGGCCCGTCTTGCCGAGATTTTTGGGAACCCCAGCCTGCAAATGGTTTCCTTCACCATCACTGAAAAGGGCTATGCCCTGCACCGGGGTGATGGAACCCTCTTCCCTGTGGTGGAAGAGGATATGGCAAACGGCCCCGCAAAGGCCCGCCATGCCATGAGCGTGGTCACCGCCCTTCTGCTCACCCGGTACAAAACAGGCAAAGCCCCCATCGCCATGGTGAGCATGGACAACTGCTCCCACAATGGCGAGCGGCTCCAGTCGGCCGTGCTGGACATGGCCAAGGCCTGGGTGGAAAAGGGCTATGCCGAGGAGGGCTTCCTCACCTATCTCACCGACCCTAAGCAGGTTTCCTTCCCCTGGTCCATGATTGACAAAATTACCCCCCGGCCCGACCCCTCGGTTCAGGCCAGCCTGGAACAGGACGGCATCGAGGACATGGCCCCCATTGTCACCGAGAAGGGTACCTTCATCGCCCCCTTCGTCAATGCCGAGCGGCCCCAGTACCTGGTGGTGGAGGACCTCTTCCCCAACGGCCGTCCTCCCCTGGAGCAGGCCGGTGTCTACTTCTGCGACCGGGAAACCGTGAACAAGGCCGAAACCATGAAGGTCACCACCTGCCTCAATCCCCTCCACACCGCCATGAGTGTGTATGGCTGTCTGCTGGGCTATACCCGCATCTGCGAGGAGATGAAGGATGAGGACATCGTGGCCCTCATTCGCCGTCTGGGCTATGTGGAGGGCCTGCCCGTGGTGGTAGACCCCGGCATCCTCTCCCCCAAGGCTTTTATCGACGAGGTGATCCAGCAGCGTCTGCCCAACCCCTTCCTGCCCGATGCTCCCCAGCGTATCGCCACCGATACCTCCCAGAAGGTGGGCATCCGCTTTGGCCAGACCATTAAAAGCTATGTGGCCCAGGACAAGGACCTCAGCACTCTGGTGGCCCTTCCCCTGGCTCTGGCGGGCTGGCTGCGTTACCTGCTTGGGGTGGATGATGAGGGCAACGCCATGGAGTGTTCTGCCGACCCCATGAAGGCCGAGCTTCAGGCCAAGCTGTCCGGCATCAAGCTGGGCAAGCCCAAAACCTACTCCGGTCAGCTGCGTGAAATTTTGGCCAATCCCATCATCTTCGGCAGTGATCTGACCCAGACCCCCTTGGCCGATCAAATCGAGGCCCTCTTTTTGGAGGAGCTGGCCGGTCCCGGTGCTGTCCGGGCCACCCTGCACAAGTATATCGCCCCGTAATCCAAAACGCTTCCTCTGCCGAAAAGTAAGGCGTCATAAGCGCAGCTTATTCCTCAAGGGATAAGGAGAACTGAATAGGAAAAAAGAACCATAGCAGAATTACTCTGCTATGGTTCTTTTTTCCTTCATTTAGCGATTTCTAAGATACCTTATTAATATCCAAATGAGCCACAAACCACCTGTGCATATAACCAACAGAAAATCAACGACCAATCCTAATGTACTTCTCTTTTTCATTTACATATCCTCCACCATTCAATTTGAGCCTTGCTCATAAAGGAATATGTAAAATTTGCGAATGAAGAGTGACATTACATTTCTGAAATAAGCCTATCCTTAATTTTGGAAAACTCCTCTTCAGTCAAAACCCCAGCATCCATCATTTCTTTCGCTTGTTGTATTTTCTCCAAAACCGAATTGGCATCTTCTCTTTCCTCTGCTTTTTCACAACCTGTTTCTACTTCATCGGCATGCATAATATCACTCCAATCTGCTTCAAAATCAGACTGTGAGTAGGAAAAATGTGCTTCCTCCAATGTATCCACAAGCCGCATACCCATAGGCCTTAATGTGGCAAAGGTAATTCCGCCCGATACTACCCCGCCTATAATCGGCACCACCTTAGACACGCCTTTTGCAAAAACTTCTTTGGTCATTTTTCCACCAACTGCCTTAGCAATCGACTTAACAATTGGATAGTAAAATGTTTTGGTCAGCGCCTGTTGAGGAAGTTTTTTTAACGCTTGCTTTGCAAGTGATGACGAAAGCAGTCTAATCGTTTGTACCGCACCTGATGACCCCAGCATGACACCACAGTATAGTATCAGCTGATTGGTCACTTTTTCTTCATCTAAAATATCTCCGCTCCACAGGTCACCTGCACCATAGAGATAGGATATTTCTTGTGCCATTCCCATTGCAACAGCATAAAATTGCAGCATATCAGCCGGAATGGTTGCCGCCATTGTAAGCCCACCCGGTATCCCCGCAAGAAAGGATGCACTCGTAGAAAGCAAAGTCTTCTTCTGTACCAATCTGCAAGCAATTTTGCGAAGTTCTTTTTTGGAGCACCCCGCTTCCACCGGCCCCACGCTTAGAATGGCCTCTAGCTGCTCGGAAGACGCATCTTTAAATTGTTCTGATAAAAATACATTTCTGTTTACCTTCACCCCAGGTATTTGAATTGCCGCACTGATGACGCCAGTCAGTGACAGGGATGATTTTGTTTCTACCATTTCCATAAGTAAACCTCTTTTCTTTTTATATGGCATAACAGCGTTTGTAATTTTCGCATCTTGAGGCACCAGTCTACTATTCACCTACATGGCATAATCTCTCTGTCTTTTTTCTCAGTATAGTCCTCCCATCCTCCTTCGTCAACGGCTTTACGCAGGGCCCTTGTTATGCTACAATATAATAAACCATATAAAGCAGGAGAGAGTGTCATGCATAACGAGCTGACCCAAAAGGACCTGGATATGATGAAGCAGGAGCTTTATCACCGCCGGGTGGAGCTTCGCCCCCAGTTGCTGGAGGCGGTCAAAGAAGCCCGGGCTTTCGGGGATTTGAGCGAAAATTTTGAATACAAGGCCGCCAAGCAGGAAAAAAACCGCAACGAAGGCCGTATTCGCTTTCTGGAAAATATGATTCGCACCGCCCGGGTCATTCCCGAGCAAAAGCAAACCGATGGGGTCCGCCTGTACGACCGGGTCACGGTCTATCTGGAAGAGGACGGAGAAGAGCAGGTCTTTCAGGTGGTGACCACCGTGCGTCAAAATGCCCTCAAGGGCCTTTTGAGTAAGGAGTCCCCCATGGGCAAGGCCCTTCTGGGCCGCACCGAGAGGGAGCGGTTTTATGTCCAGGTCAACGAGAAGTACGGCTACTATGCCGTGGTCAAGGCCATCCAACCCGGGGAGGACGACGGCTCGGTTCCCCTCAATCGTTTTTAACCCAGAGGCAAGTATATCAAGGTATCAAGGAGGAAGACGGGCATGAAACTGGGCTGTGTGGTCATGGCTTCGGGCTTTTCCCGGCGGTTTGGCTCCAACAAACTGCTGACCCCCTTCCGGGGCCGTCCTTTGCTGGAACACACCCTGGACGCCCTTCCTCTGCCCCTCTTTGACCGGGTGGTGGTGGTCACCCGCTGGCCCGGGGTAGAGGCCCTCTGCGCCCAAAAGGGCCTGCCCTGTCTGACCCACGACCTGCCCTGCCTGAGCGACACCATTCGACTGGGCCTGTCCCGGATGGAGGGGATGGAGGGCTGTCTGTTCGCCGTGGGGGACCAGCCCCTCTGCTCCCAGGAAAGCCTTTCCCGGCTGATTGCCGCCTTTGAAGCCTGTCCCCAGCGGCCCGCTCGCCTGTGCTGGCAGGGCCGCCCCGGAAACCCGGTCATCTTCCCGAGTGCCCTCTTCCCCGCCCTGCGTGCGCTCACCGGGGAGCGGGGGGGGGGCTCGGTCCTCCCTTCCCAGGTCACCCTGGTGGAGGTGGCCCACCCCAGCGAGCTTGCCGACGGGGATACCTCCGCCGCCCTGGCCCGCCTGGAGAAGGGGGACACATAATTTTGCACAGGCATCTCCCCCATTCTTTGTGCAAGAAGATAAAGTTTCAGCAAACCTAAAAGTTATTCTGGTCTTTTTCACAGCACCGTGCTATACTCTAACCGTAAACAATATTTTATGGCAACGGCTGTAACGGAGTGCTTTGCGCACGGGCTCGCTGATAGGGCGGGTCCAGTTATGGCGGTTGCCTTTTTGCATATAGAAAGGAGGAACGGGTATGCTTATCATCCAAAACGGTACCTTGGTATCGTCTCAAAAAACCTGGCGGGGCGACTTGGGGCTGGAGGGGGATAAAATTACCGCTCTGGCTTCCCACCTTGAGCCCCAGCCGGGGGACGAAGTGGTGGATGCCGAGGGCTGTCTGGTTTTCCCCGGCTTCATTGACCCCCACACCCACCTGGATATGTTCAACGGCAGCATCACCACCGCCGACGACTTCCCATCCGGAACTCTGGCCGCCCTCTGCGGGGGGACCACCACCCTCATCGACTTTGCCACCCAGGACAGGGGGATGACCCTCCATGAAGCCCTAACGCTCTGGCACAGCAAGGCCGACGGCCGTTCCAGCTGCCACTACGGCTTCCATATGGCCGTCACCGACTGGAATGAGGAAACCCGCCGTGAGCTGCGGGACATGGTGTCCGCCGGGGTGACCTCCCTCAAGGTCTACCTGGCCTACGATGCCCTGCGGGTGAACGATGGCGTTTTGCTGGATATCTTGCGGGCGTGCAAAAAGCTGGGCCTGCAAATCGGCTGTCACTGTGAAAACGGGGACCTGGTGGACTTTTTGCAGAAGCAGGAGCTTGTCCGGGGGCACACCACCCCCTCGGCCCACCCCGTTTCCCGCCCTGCTGTGGTGGAGGCCGAGGCCATCAGCCGTTACTGCTATGCCGCCCGTCTGGCCAACTGCCCGGTCACCGTGGTCCATCTGTCCAGTGCCGCCGGTTTGGCCGAGGTCCGCAAGGCCCGGGCCGCCGGGCAGACCGTCTATGTGGAAACCTGTCCCCAGTATCTTCTGCTGGACGAAAACCGCTACCGCCTGCCCGGGTTTGAAAGCGCAAAATATGTCATGAGCCCACCCTTGCGCCCCGCTTCCGACGTGGATGCCCTGCGGGACGCCGTTCTGCGGGGTGAGGTGGACACCCTGGCCACCGACCACTGCTCCTACCGCTTCTCTGACCAGAAGATTCTGGGCCGGGAGGATTTTACCAAGATACCCAACGGAGCCCCCGGGCTGGAGCATCGCCCCGCCCTCTTTTTCACCAGCTTTGTGGCCTCGGGCCTCACCGATGCCACCACCATGTGCGCCCTTCTGGCGGAACATCCCGCCAAGCAGTACGGCATGTGGCCCCAAAAGGGCAATCTGGCCGTTGGGGCCGATGCCGACATCGTGGTCTGGGACCCCAAGGCGTCCTGGACCATCACAGCCCAAAACCAGCACCACCGGATGGACTATACCCCCTATGAGGGGTTCCAGGTCATGGGAAGGGCCAAATTTGTAACCTTAGCCGGTCAGCTGGCCGTCCGGGACGGCGAGCCGGTCCAGGAGGGCCTGGGCCGCTATGTGCCCCGGACCACCCGATAACCCAGCGTATATTTTGGAGGGATATTTGTGTTTCGTATTCTGGAAAAAACAGCTTTAAACCCTACCGTCACCAAACTGGTGGTGGAGGCCCCCTTGGTGGCCAAGAAGGCCCTGCCCGGCCAGTTTGTCATTCTCCGGGCCAAGGAGGACTCCGAGCGTATTCCCCTTACCGTAGCCGATTATGACCGGGAAAAAGGCTCTGTCACCGTCATTTTCCAGCTTGTGGGGGGCGGCACCATGGAGCTGGCCGCCCTGCCCCAGGACGGCTTTGTCCATGACTTTGTGGGCCCCCTGGGTCGGCCCAGCGAGCTGGAAAACCTGAAAAAAGTCTGTGTGGTCGGGGGCGGCGTAGGCTGCGCCATCGCTCTGCCGGTGGCAAGGGCCCTCCACGAAAACGGGGCCGAGGTCCACAGCGTGGTGGGCTTCCGCAACAAAGACCTGGTCATCCTGGAGAAGGAATTCCGTACTTACAGCGACAAGTTTGTGGGCATGAGTGACGACGGCTCCTGGGGAGAAAAGGGGCTGGTCACCTCCGCCCTGGAAACCCTCATTCAGTCGGGGGAGGTCTATGACGAAATCATTGCCATCGGCCCCCTCGTTATGATGAAGTTTGTCACCGCCGTAGCGGTGAAATATGGGGTCAAGGTGGTGGTGTCCATGAACCCCATCATGATCGACGGCACGGGCATGTGCGGCGGCTGCCGCCTGACCGTGGGCGGGCAGACCAAGTTCGCCTGCGTGGACGGCCCTGAATTTGACGGGGCTCTGGTGGACTTTGACGAGGCCATGCACCGGGGCGGCATGTACCGTGATTTTGAGGCCCACGCCCGGGAAGCGACCTGCAATCTCTTGCAGCAGGAGGAACAGTAAGATGGCAAATATGAATCCAAAGAAGTGCCCTATGCCCAACCAGGACCCGCTGGAACGCAGCCGCAATTTTGGCGAAGTAGCCTTGGGCTACACCCCCGAAATGGCGGTGGAGGAGGCCAAACGGTGCCTGAACTGCAAGAATAAGCCCTGCTACACCGGCTGTCCCGTGGGCATTGACATCCCCGGCTTTGTCTGCAAGGTAGCCGAGGAGGACTTTGAAGGGGCCTATGAGATTTTGGCCCGGTCCACCACCCTGGCCGCCGTCTGCGGCCGTGTCTGTCCCCAGGAAAGCCAGTGTGAGGGCAAATGTGTCCGTGGCATCAAGGGGGAGCCGGTGGCCGTTGGCCGCCTGGAGCGGTTTGTGGCCGACTGGCACCGGGAGCACAGCACCAAGGCCCCCGAAAAGCCCGTCCCCAACGGCAAGAAGGTGGCGGTGGTCGGCTCTGGCCCCAGCGGCCTGACCTGCGCCGGGGACCTTACCAAGCTGGGCTATGCCGTCACGGTCTTTGAGGCCCTGCATACCCCCGGCGGGGTGCTGGTCTACGGCATCCCCGAATTCCGCCTGCCCAAGGCTCTGGTCCAAAAGGAGATTGAAACCCTGGAGGCCATGGGGGTGGAGTTCCGGACCAACATGGTCATCGGCAAGGTCCTCACGGTGGATGAGCTTCTGGAGGAGGAGGGCTTCTCGGCGGTCTACCTGGCCTCGGGTGCCGGTCTGCCCTCCTTTATGAATATTCCGGGTGAAACCCTCAATGGGGTTTACTCGGCCAATGAGTACCTCACCCGGGTCAACCTGATGAAGGCCTATCTGCCGGGCAGCAAGACCCCCATTGCCAAAAGTAACGCTGTGGCCGTGGTGGGCGGGGGCAACGTGGCCATGGATGCCGCCCGCTGTGCCAAGCGCATGGGGGCCGAACAGGTCTATATCGTCTACCGCCGGAGCATGGAGGAACTTCCCGCCCGTGCCGAAGAGGTGGAGCATGCCCAGGAGGAGGGCATTATCTTTAAGCTCCTCACCGCTCCCACCGAGGTGCTGGGGGACGAGAAGGGCTATGTCAGAGGGATGACCTGCATCGAAATGGAGCTTGGGGAGCCCGACGCTTCTGGCCGCCGCCGTCCGGTGCCCAAAAAGGACAGCGAGTTCACCCTGGAGGTGGACACCATGATTATGGCCATCGGCACCGCCCCCAATCCTCTCATCCGCAATACCACCCCCGGCCTGGATACCGACCGCCGTGGCTGTATCGTCACCAACGGGGAGGATGGCCTGACCAGCCGCACCGGGGTCTATGCCGGCGGGGATGCCGTCACCGGTGCGGCCACCGTCATCCTGGCCATGGGGGCCGGAAAGCAGGCCGCCGCCGCCATCCATCGGTACCTCACCGAGGGGTAAAGGGGTTTGCCGTAACCCACGGCGTAGCCGTTGACAGCTTGCCGTCTTACGGATACGGCATACCCCTTGGGGGGTTTGCCCCTTGCGAGGGGCGAGGAAACTTGTCGGGGTTGCCCTGACAGGCATCCACCATTTCTTTTTTGTCATGCTTCAAACCCTCCGCAACGGCCAACTGCTCAACACTTCGCAAAAACACCCCAGGGTGGCTTCTCTTGCCCCTTTGGGGCAATTCACCTTCTACCGTTGGGCTTCGCCCAACCTGTTTTTTGTCTGCGTGTTTCGCTGTTGCCCTGCTCTCGGGTTCTCCGCACTTCGATTTTGTGCGTGTCAAAAAAGAAAGGTTGGCCCAAAGAAAAAACCGTGGCACTACCCGCCCCTGG
>CAZHWK010000039.1:0-9758 GCA_964536405.1 uncultured Oscillospiraceae bacterium | reverse complement strand
GTTGATATTCAATTATCTTCAATTAATACATTAAATATGAATCTTGACAACGATATTGCAATTAGATTACATATAGGGAATATTTTAGGAATAGATACGTTTTCGACGCTTACTGCATTTGAAGTAGATGAATTGGTAGATGCCTATAAAAAATATCCTACCGATGCACGTGGTGCAATAGAATGCGCAGGACGAGCATTTGAAGATTTTTTACGAAGAGTAAGTGTAATGGTGAATGTGGACGTTAGCAGCAAAAACGGTATAGGACAAGTTGTAAATTCTCTATATAATCATAGAAACTCATTGAATTTAATAGAACATAAAATCCACAGCAAACAAGAGAGCGTAAGTGCAGCTATTGGGAATATTAGAAATATGGCTGGTCATAGTTTAGAAGCTCGTACAATGGAGCGTTGGGATTTGACCTCTCACAGTGCCTATACATATGTACAATTGGTTCTATCGGCGATAAGAAGTATTTACTATTATATACAAGAATCTTCATATAAGTTCTAAAAGATCTTATATAAAATAAAAACCACGCCAAGGAGCTACTGGGTCTTGGGATCATACTTATTGTCTCCTCAAGGCATGTGGAAAGCGTGGCACTGTTGACACATAGCACTTAATCGCTCAAATATAAGGAGGCAATAAAATCATGGAAAAGATTATCTGGGTTAAAAGCAACTCAAAAACGCTGGGTGCCAAAGAGGATGATGGCTTAGAGGCCGTAAACAAATATTTGGAAAATGGCTGGAAAGTTAAACTTATCTCCGCATGTGCTGTAGGAGATAGCATTGTTTCCGGTCAGGCTTATGTTGTCATTGAAAAAGATTAAAAATTCTATGCTGGTCAACATCATTCTCCGCCAAAAAACCAGTGGCTCTTTACGACATTATTTTTTCTCCTCAGGCCACGTTGAGAGCATACTTCTGCTGACACGTTGTGCTAAGAGGGATAAACAAGCAGACTTTACCACAATATATAGTTTGTTTGATAAAAATAAAAAACAAGCGGCTATGTTCTTCGTAATGAAAAGCATAGCCGCCCTTTTATTGCCCGCAAAGAGAAAGAACAAATAGATGCACGATGAAAAACGAACTGCAACCCCAGCCCTTCCATGATGCGAAAGGAGTAACCCCGCCACATCATGTACCCTGTTCAAACCCGTGGGAGCGGATCCCCCATACAGGGGGCCCGCCCTCACATACGTTCAGGTATTGCGCTGCCAGAGCAGATGAAGTCCCTTGAGTAGCAGGTGTTCCTCGTAATAGGGCATCCCCTGGCAATAGGGCAATACCAGTCGGCTCAATCCCCCGGTCAGCACTGTGGTCACCGGCTCGCCCAGCAGCACCTCCACCCGATTGGAAATCCCATCAATTTGAGCTGCTGTGCCATATATAATCCCGCTCTGCATGCAGGAAAGCGTGTCAGTCCCCAGCATTGTTTCCGGTGCCTCAAGCGAGATGGGTGGAAGCTGGGAGGCTCTTGCACTGAGTGCCTGGGCCGACAATGCCATTCCAGGCAAAATCATCCCTCCTGCAAACCGTCCCTCCCTATCCAAGACAGACAGGGTGGTGGCTGTGCCCAAATCAAAAATGGCCAGCGGTGGGGTGTACCGAGCCAAGGCAGACACCGCATCCACCACCCGGTCGCTCCCCAAGGCATGAGGGCTGTATTCCCCCAAATCCAAGCCGGTGTCCAGTTCCGGTCCCACAGCCATGACGCTGCGGCCTGTCAAGTCCACCAGCGCACCCTTCACAAACTCTGTCAGCTCCGGAACCACAGAGGATAGCACGCAGCCCTGCGCATCCGCAGGAGAAACCCCCGCCTCCCGGAAAAGCCCCTCCAATGCCTTTTTCCAGGCCGGGGCATCCCAATCCCTCCTGCTGGGCAGCCGACTTACAAACTCAGGTTCCGAGTAAATAAATCCGCCCACCGCCACAGTGGTATTTCCAATATCGATTGTTAAAACCATAGCTCAAGTGGTCTGTCCAAAGACGGCGGAAACCGGTTCCAACCGCAGGACACGGGAAAGGGGTTTCCCCAGGGCCGGCACGATAAGGGCGGCCACAATCGCTTCGGGCACACCGTTGACCGCCACTACACTCAAAACAGCCCCCAACACAGCATCCACAGAAATTCCCTTCATGGCCGCATAGGCATCTTGAAACACCAAAAAAATCATACCCATAACAAGAGCTGTATTCGTAAAGGCACCCACGATAGCCGCAGCCATCATGCCGCCTACCTGAACTCCTGTGTTTCTTTTAGGAAGGAAACGGTTCACCGCCTGGACCACAAACCACGGCACCACCCCAACCAGAATGCGGGGTACAAAGCAAATAACCAAGGCCCACGGATTGCCATGGCTCAATCCAGGAACCGGGATAAAGGGTGAAAAGGCAAAGGAGAGGGCACTTGGCGCCATCGTATTCTTGATAAGGCTGGTCAGTCCAAACACGCCCCCCAAAATAGCCCCCTTGCCCGGCCCCAGTAAAATAGAACCTAAAATGACGGGCACATGGAGAATGGTCGCTTTAATCAGCGGCAAATCGATATATCCGATGGGTGTAAATGCAAGGAGAAATAGAATGGCCGAGAATAGGGCGATTAGTACCAGCTGATAGGTCTGTCTGCTTCGGTCGCTTTGATTGACTAGGATATTCACGTTTACATTACCTCCTGCTGCCGTTCCCTCTGGGGGATACCGCGCTAGATTTGATTGCCCAAGGCTCTCCGCAATACCATAGCAGCCTGCCGTCCCGGTGGGGTACAGCGGTACCAATGCCAAGCCTCAGTCTTACCCATTATATATAACATGTCAAAAAAAGCAAGCGGCCATTTCTTCTTTGCCGTTCCCCCGGATGCCAAGGGCTATTTACAGGGCTGCGGCTTTTTGATATACTCAATTCCAACATCAAAGATTAGGGGTATGGTAGCATGCTAAAGGGAAAAACCATTTTGTTGGGCGTGACAGGCGGCATCGCCTGTTTTAAGGCTGCAGAGCTGGCCTCGGCCCTGGTCAAACAGCACTGTAATGTCCACGTGCTGATGACCGAAAACGCCACCGAATTTATTGCCCCTCTCACCTTTGAGGCCCTTACCGGAAATCGGGCGGTGGTGGACACCTTCGACCGTAATTACCAGCGGGAGGTAGAGCACATCGCCCTGGCCGACCAAGCGGATCTGGTTATGGTCGCTCCCGCCACCGCCAACGTCCTTGCCAAGCTGGCCCACGGTCTTGCCGACGATATGCTGACCACCACCGTACTGGCCTGCAATTGCCCCAAGATTGCCGCCCCCGCCATGAACACACGGATGTACGAAAATCCGGTGACACAGGATAACCTTCTATTGCTCCAGAAATATGGCTGGGAGTTGATAGAGCCCGTCAGCGGGCGGCTGGCCTGCGGGGCCGTGGGCAAGGGCAAGCTGCCTGACCCCGAGGTTCTTGTGGAGGCGGTCATTCACGCCATCTCCCACGAGAAGGATATGGCGGGGCTCCATGTCCTTGTCACCGCTGGCCCCACCCGGGAGGCATTGGACCCCGTGCGCTACCTCACCAATCACTCCACCGGACGGATGGGGTATGCCGTGGCAAGGGCGGCCGCTGCCCGTGGGGCTAACGTAACCCTGGTGACCGGCCCCACCGAGCTTGTCCGCCCCGCCTATATGGAGGTGGTGGAGGTAAGCTCGGCCCTTGAGATGTTTGAGGCGGTAACGGCCCGCAGCGGGAAGGCCGACCTGATTGTGAAGGCGGCCGCCGTGGCTGACTATCGCCCCAGCACCGTGGCCGAGGACAAGATAAAAAAGAGTCCCGATTCCCAGCCGGCCCTGCTCCTGGAGCGGACCGACGATATTCTGGCCTGGCTGGGGGCCCACAAGCGGCCGGGGCAGCTGCTCTGCGGCTTTTCTATGGAAACCCGGGACCTGCTGGAACACTCTCGCCAGAAGCTGGTAAAAAAGCGGGTGGATATGATTGCGGCCAACAACCTGCGGGAGGCGGGTGCCGGTTTCCGCACCCCCACCAATGTGCTTACTCTTATCACCGAGGAGGAGACCATTCCCCTTCCCCTGATGAGCAAGGATGCTTCCGCCCACCGTCTCTTAGACGAACTGATGCGTCTGAACCGCCAAAAAGGAACGGAGGCTTAACCCTCTTCTTCCTCCCCACCCGAAACGGTTAGGCTTTGGTAACAGCTTTATCATACGCACAAGACATATAGAGACAATTTGGCAATTTATGAAGAAGTAACCACTTCTATAGACGCCTGTAAAAAGCCCGCAGATACTAATATCCGCCATTTTAATACAGCGCATAGCAGCTAACCTTCAAAATGTGTCGCCAAAAGGGACAGACGAGCCACACGGCTTGCCTGCCCTTCTGCCTTTTCCAACGGAACCCATTCCGGCCCGTGTATCCTAATGACCGGGCTACCTCCGTTTCTTACCCGCCTACCTGGACACCAGAGCAGCTTACACAGGAAGAATTGCCTGTCGTAACGGTCAGCTGTGCTTATGTTCGGCACTATGCCCTGACACCAATGGCGAACTCTGCCATCTTATTTTAAATAATACCACAGGCGACACCTAGCACTATCGTATATGCTTTCCACCTCGTCCAACCAGGCTGTTGAGCCTTCCCGCCAGGGGCAGACCAGCATGAGTATCAGCACCTATATTCTGAATGGCACTGCCACAACCTGAACCTCAAATGACAATGGTCATTCTGTCACCTATGGAATAGAGGACTATACCCTCAGAGGTTACTATGACCATTTTGGCTACCCCACCGGCGGGCAAAGCCGGTGGCATTGTGGCCGCCGCAAAGACTAACTGCTCCACTTACTTTGCATACCCCAATCCTACTCCCCGTTTAGGGCAGCATACAAAAAAGCGTCTGTTGTTTCTCCTTTCGGAGAAACAACAGACGCTTTGCATGACAAAATCTATCCATCGCCAGCTGCCTTAGAGCCTTTCTGAAACGTCGCTGTGCCTGGAATTTTGAGCAAAAATTTGGTCAGACAAGCTATTTTTTCGCAGGAATCCTTGGTGGATTCCAAGTAAAAATAGTGATACATGGAAAAATTTTTGCCAAAAGGACAGGTGCATGGCCGTTTCAAAAAGGTTTTAGCCCCGGGTGGCAATCAGCTTCAGATTATAGGGCCAGTCACTTTTCTTCTTTTTACACGCCACCACAGAAAATTCCGCCAAAATCAGCTGATGAACTTCGCAGTAAACCTCCCGCCGGCCCTCCTCCAGCAGATTACGCAGGCTCTCCTGTAAGGGCTTATCCCGATGGAGCAAATCCACCAGCACATCGGAATAGCGGGTTCCCCGCCCGGCCTGAAGCTCCTCCAGCACCCGCTCGAACCGCTTTTCATGGGTGTAGTTGCGTCCCAGGTTGTCGGTGGCCGCATCCAAGCTGTCACAGAGGGAGATAATATCAATGAAAATCTTTTTGGGAGAGGCGGTATTATCAAACTCCTTGGGATAGCCCCGGGTCCCATCAAAGCTTTTATGATGGCCCAAGGCCAAATCCCGAAAGTCAGCAAGGTCGGGAATATCCTTGAGCATCTCGCCCCCGCTGGTGGGATGAAACTGCAAAACCTCAAATTCAAAATCGGTCAGGCGGTGGCTTTGGGCATTCACAACGCTGGAGCAAAGCAGCTTCCCAATGTCGTGCAGCAGGGCCCCGCAGTATAGATACCGGCGCAGCTGCTCCTGCTTTTCATAAACCTCCTCCACCGTCCGGGTATCCATCTGGCCCACAAAAACCTCAGGGGCATGGGTCATCAGGCTGTCAAAAATCTGGGTGGACAGGTTGCCCACCATCATGGAGTGCATGGCGGTCTGCACCTGGCGAAATACCGTCAGCTTCAGCAAATTCCCAAGCAGCTTGCGCCGCCCCGTCACATGGGGCAGGGAGAGCAGAATATAGCCGTAGTTATAGGATGCGCTGATATAGTCCATGTAGGTGCTGTACGGCCGGGTGGCGCAGAAGCGAATAAAAAGTTCCCCGATGTCCTCATACAGCTTGTTATCCCCCGCCCCGCCGGGCATCAGGTTTTCTCCGATGAGATAAATGGTCTCCACCGCCTCAGCGGCATGGCGGCTGTATGTATCCTCGGTCAACAGATTATGGCCGTGCTCGTCCATAATCCTCCGCACGTCCTCCAAAATTTGTTGCTCTGAGTACAGCCCCTTCAGCCGGCAGGCCATGTGGTAGACAAGCTCGGTGCGCAGGCGGAAGCTCACATCGTTCGTTGTTTCCTCCTCAAGGGCGTGATACATCCGGCAGGCCGCCTCATAGATGCTTGTAATCTGCCGTTCGGTGCGCCCCTCTGGGCTGATGCATAAAACGGCACCCCCCAGGTAGTTGTCAAAATCTGGAAGGACCGCATTAAAGTCATAGCCCCGGTCCATCTCCATGGCTTTTTCTGCATACCGAATACCGGTTTCGCACCAATCGATTATTTCATCCAGCAGGTCCCCGTTGTCCTTTCTAATTTTAAGCTGATTGACAACCCGGTCAATTTCCAAATCAAAAATGGAAAGGCCCATGCTGCACTCCTCCGGAGTGAGGTCGGCAAAGTGCTTTTCATACAGCTCTCTGGCCTTAACGCAGTTTTCCCGTACCCGGTCAGACAGATGGATAATATCCAAAAAACCGCTGGCAAAGGCCCGGATGGTATAGCACTTCATCAGGGCCTTTTCGTCCCCCAGGGGGGTGTAAAATCCTATAAGGGAGTTGGCAATCTCGTGGGCCGTGCCAAGGTCCTGAATACGGGTGACATAACGAAACAGCGTCGCCAGAAGGGGGTCGGCTATTTCTTTGGTCCACCGGTCCGGCGTACGGGTAAACCATCGAATATGCCAATCCAGCATATTTTCGTTTTCCCGATAGGCTTCACGCACACGCTGGGAGTTCCTTTTATATGTTTCAATCCACTGCTCATCCGGAATATCACTTTGAATCAGCTCATAGCTGCCGTTATTTAGGCCAGAAAGGGCTATGTTATAGTTAGAAAACCACTGGGTCCAGTCCTCCCTGGTATGAAAGCCGTGCCCTTGCAGCCGCTCCTCCATGGTCCTTCCCCCCTTTCACACTTTATGTTGCCTCCATAGGCCTCCATTTTTAGCAAGTATTTACTTTTTATATGGTATCCATTTTTCGACACAAAGTCAACCTCAGCCCCCAATTCTGTCCCCCCAAATAACACAAGCTTGTAAATTTTTCCTATTTGCACCGTCAAATTGTTGCTGCCCAGGTTCCTTTACTGGGGCAATGCAGATATTTCATACTATTTTTTACTTTGACCCGTTTTTTAGGGAGAAATGTACTGCAATCGGTGGCACAACTATGCTATAATGTTGGCATCTATCTGTTTTTTCATGGCTTTAGCACCTGCGGGGCGTATGCCCTGCTGAATGGTTTTAAATGTTTCCACCCCCTTGCAACTTTGGAGGAACTACGATACTCTATTTTAGAGCCTTTCTGAAACGTCGCTGTGCCTGGAATTTTGAGCAAAAATTTGGTCAGACAAGCTATTTTTACGCAGGAATCCTTGGTGGATTCCAAGTAAAAATAGCGATATATGGCAAAATTTTTGCCAAAAGAACGGGTACATGGATGTTTCAGGAAGGCTCTAGCCAAAACAGACAGGAGGCACACTGTTTGGATTACGATGAACTGCTTCATTTTGCCACTGAAATGGGATACCGCCTGCAAGTCAGCGGGGCGGAAATCTACCGTGTGGAGGAGTCGGTCCAGCGGATTTTATCCGCCTATGGCGCCCCCACCGGGGAGGTTTTTGCCATCCCCAACTGTCTTACCGTCAGCGTCACCGACCCCGAGGGCCGCCCCCTGACCCGCATTCGCCGGGTGGGCCTGCACGGCACCGATATCTACCGGCTGGAGGCCCTGAACGACCTCAGCCGAAAAACCTGCGCTCAGGTCCCTCCCCTGCGGGAGTCTATAGCCCGGCTGGACGCCATCTGCGCCGACCGGACGGCCTACTCCTTCCCCGCCCAGCTGTTTGCCTATGCCCTGGGCACCGCCTCCTTTGCCCTGTTTTTCAAGGGCAGCCTTCGGGACGCCCTGTGCGGCGGCCTGTGCGGAATGGTGATTGGGGCCAGCCTCTCCTTTATGGACAAACTGGGCACCAACCTCTTTTTCAAAACCTTTGTCAGCGGCTGCCTGTCGGCCCTGGCCGCCCTGGCCCTCACCGGAATTGGTCTGGGCCATAATTATGACATTATTATCATCGGTGCCCTGATGGCCCTGGTGCCCGGCATCGCCTTTACCAATGCCATGCGGGACATCATCGCCGGGGACATGGTTACCGGCATCAGCAAAACGGCCGAGGCCATCCTGATCGGGGTGTCCATCGCCCTGGGCACCGCCGTGGCCCTTTGGGCGGCCCGGCTTTTGGGGGTGGCGTGATGGAACAGCTTTTTCTTCCCTGTCTGTACGCCTTTGTGTCCAGTCTGGCCTTCGCCATCCTCTTTAACATTCACGGCTCTGGCATCCTGATCTGCGGGGCGGGAGGGGCCTTGGGCTGGCTGGTCTATCTGCTGGCCGCCCCCACCTTCCAAAGCCCCATTCTGCAATCCTTTTTTGCCGCCTTGGCCATCTCGGCCTACTCTGAGTTGATGAGCCGCATCCGCAAGTGCCCGGTCACCGGTTACCTGCTGGTGGCCTTCTTCCCTCTTGTCCCCGGCGGCGGCATTTACTTCACTATGAAATACTGCATGGACGGCCAGACCGACCTTTTCATCAGCAAGGGGTTGGAAACTCTGGGCATTGCCGGGGCTTTGGCCGTGGGCGTGCTGCTGGTCTCCTCGGCCGTGCGCCTGGTCACTACCTTCCGCCGCCAGCAAAGGAGTTCCCATCTGTGAAACGCTATGATTTTGTCCTTCTGGACGCCGACAATACCCTTTTTGACTTTGACCGGGCCGAGCATGAAGCCCTGAAGCGGGCCATGACCGACCGGGGCTATCCCTTCACCCCCGAAACCGAAGGGGTTTATCTTCGCCTGAACCGGGCGCTTTGGGATGCCTTTGACCGTGGGGAGGTCACCCAGGCCTTTCTGACGGTGGAGCGGTTTCGCCTTCTGGATAAGGAATTGGGCGGTCACAACGACCCCCGGCAGTTCAATGCCGACTACCTCACCTTTCTGGGTCAGGGGGCCTACCTGCTGCCTGGGGCCGAGGAATTTTGCCGTGCCCTTCACCAGGAGGGCCTCACCCTGGCCATCGCCACCAACGGGGTGGCACGGGTTCAGCATGCCCGTATGGCGGCCAGCCCCCTGAAGGCCTACTTTCCCCACCTCTTCATTTCGGAAGAACTGGGTGCCCAAAAGCCCCAAGCCGAGTTTTTTGAGCCGATGCTTGCCGCCCTTGGGGTCACCGACCGGGCCCGATGCCTGATGGTGGGGGACAACCTGCGCTCTGACATTCTGGGCGGCCTTCGGGCCGGACTGCCCACCGCCTGGTACAACCCCCATGGCCTGCCGGGCCACACCGACATTCACCCCACCTTTACCGTGGCCGACTATAACCAGCTAAAGGACTTGATACTTACATGAAGCGGATTCAAACCCGTCCCCCTTCTGCTTGTTCTGACCTGCCCCTGCGCCTTCTTCTGCTGTTGGGGGTGTCAATTGCAGTCTGCGCCATTTTTGGAGGATTTTGGATTGGGACCAGGGGGTTGGCCCTTGACCCACCCCCATCCTCCCCTATCCCCCTTCAGG
>CAZHWK010000038.1:0-9766 GCA_964536405.1 uncultured Oscillospiraceae bacterium | reverse complement strand
CCCCAGGACAGCTTTTTGAGGACCAATTTTAATGAGGACAATCAGCGGATAGATGCAGCCTTACTGAACTGCCGCCTAGTGACTGGCACTTATGAGGGAACCGGAACGGGATGGCAGGACATTTCCTTGGGCTTTCGTCCCAGTGCAGTGCTGGTGACCACCAATGAATATGGCTTTTCCAGCAGTTTTCCCACCTATGTGGGCCTTTGCGTGGCGGGGGGCGACAACCGTTACCTGAAAATTACCGACACCGGATTTCAGGTGGCATCCGGCCTTAACTCCCTCAACGACCCCTATAATAGTACAAGCTACCCCACAAATCCATATCGCTACATTGCATGGCGATAAAAATAGGAGACGAAAAAGGAAGGCCCCCGAGGGGGCCTTCCTTTTTTGTTACTTGAATGTTTACTTAAATTAGACTTAAGCCAGAGCAACGGCGATGCTGCTCACATTCTGATAAGGCATGCTGAAGGCAACGTTCACAGTGCCAGCGACAGAGCCGGTAGCAGCAGTGGTGTAAGTGTTAGTCACGGTAGTGCCGTCAGCCAGATTCAGAGTAACAGTGAGGGTGGTTGCAGCAGTAGCGGTGCCGCTCAGGACCACGTCCACGGTAAAATCAGAACCGGCAGCGACGGTAGAACCAGTGGCGATAGCAGCAGGAGTGGACGCAGTGTCCTTCACACTGAAGCTAGTAACGGTTATGCCATTGACAGGGGTGGAGACAGCAGCAGTCGCCCAAGTCAAGGTATAGCCAGCGCCAGCCAACTTGTTGGCGGTGTCAACGAAAATGACATCGACACCATCAGAGGTGGACTGCATAGCCACAGCATTCTTCACATACACGGGGGAAGCACTGGTGCCCATGTTCTGGGCAATCTCGATAGAGCCGCCCTCGATACCCTTCTTGTCAGCGGTATTCACATAGATGACCACAGTCTTGTCGCCATCCTTCATGACGTTGTCAGCGCGATCAAAAGCAATGTTTTTGCCGCCGTCCCAACCGGTGATGGCAACTTCCATACCGTTGGTAATGGTGTTGGTAGCATCACTCAGCAGGTTCTTCATACCGGTGATTTCACCAGCAGTAGCGGTGTTGGTGTAGCTAACGAATGTGCCCTTGCCGTAAGCGGAAGCATCAGAGGCAGTCAACCCGGTATCCACAGCAACCAGTTCCTTCTCGCCCTCATTGGTCCAGGCGGTGAAGCGGATGTTCCAGTCGCCATCGGCATTCTTCTCAGCATAGCCGGAGCTGGTGATATAGCCGTAGCCGGTGGAAACATCGGTGCCGCCGTACAGGGCATCGTCATAGATGACAGCAACCTGAACGGTGCTCAGGCCGGAAACAGACTTGACCAGTGCAGTGGCGCTATCGCCGTAGGTGGCCATGGTCTTCAGGGTCTTGCCGGTGACAACCTTACCCTTGGTGTAAGTACCACCCGTAGCACCGTTGGAATTCTGTACAAGGTAAATCACAGCATCGTCAGCGATGAAGTAGGAGGTGGTGCCACCCAGCTTGCCGCTGGTTTTGTTGTAGGTACCGTTGGAAACAGCGGTGGGAGTGCCAATGGCGGTGTTGCCGGGCAGGTTGGCGGCAGCGAACCCATAGTGGGTACTAGCCTTAACGGTGGTCACGCCACTGCCCTTGACAGCTTTCAGCTCATACACACCGTCCTTGTTCACCTTGTAGGTGTACAGACCCTCGGCGGGAATGGCCTTCACCAGGTCGGAAGCACCAGCGGAAATACCTGTGCTGACAGTGGTGACGTCCACACGCATGGCCTTGACCACGGAATTGGTGCCGTCGGACAGGAAGATGCGGGTATCCACACCCTTGTTCTGGCCCAGGACAGCAGTGATTGCATCTCCAGCAGTACCGGTGCTGGCAGCGACATACAGAACGTCGGTAACAGCGGTGCTCTCGGAAACCTTGGCATAGACAACATAGCCATTGGCCAGGTTGAAGCTCACGGTATCGCCAGCAGTCAGGGTATTATAGGCGACAGTGCCGGTAGCAGTAGTATCGGCAACGGAGTACCAGGTTCCGTCAATTCGCTTCTCGCCATCCGCATTCACAGCGGTGATATCGCCAGCCACCTTCTCGGTATTGGTGATAACGGTGGTATCATTCTTGGTGTTAGCCTTGTTGATCACCATCACAATGTCATCCTTAGCAACACCCTCATAGATGTCACAATCGGAAAACTTGTAGGAAACATTTCCAGCAGTAATGGAATCCTTACCCACGAAGGTGACCTTGGCCACTGCGAAGGGAAGGATGACGCTCACGTCCACCTTGCCGTCGTCGTTGTTGTCGATGGCCTTGAAGGTGAACTCGTTAGCAGTGGTAGCAACAGCGCCGGTGTTGTAATCCAGGGCATTGTAGCCGGCATTCTTGTCATAGGTGGTACCATCGAACTTCAGGGTGGTGGCCTTCTCGGTCACATTGCCCCAAACGCCCTCGGCCAGGACCTTGCCGACGTTGTACATACCATAAACGGTCTTGGCGGTATCGTTCTTGTACAGAACCTTGACCTTCATGCCGTACAGGTTGGAGAAATCCTTGTCGGACTTCAGGGAGCTAACGCCCAGAGCGTCCTCGGTAATGGTAGCACCCATCTTGTTGCCCAGACCGGTAATATCAAAATTGTAGGTGTACTGAGCCTTCTTGGCGTCATAGGAAATGCCAGTCATGTAGCTGTACTTGGTTGCCATGTTGAACTTCTCAGACAGGATGGTGGGGTTACCAGCCTTATCCTCGGCAACGGCCACAGAGGTCAGATTGCCGTTGACGGTGTTCAGCTGATAGGTGTACTTGACGTTGACAGCATTCAGGCCGTTCCAAATCATCTGGGCGGCGGCGTCACGGGTCAGGCCAGCAGCAGGGAGAATGGCCAGGTCCTTGTACAGGTCCTTCTGGTTGGCACGGATGCCAATGTTGGTGGCCCAGGAAGCGTCGTTGACGAACTTCTCGTTCTCAGCATTGAAGCCGATGGCGATGAGAATCATCTTGGCGGCCTCGGTGCCGGTGACGGTCTTGTCGGGGTTGAAGTTGCCGGCGGTGTCGCCGGAAACGATGCCCACGTTGGAGCAGTAGTCAATGTAGCCAGCGGCCCAGTGACCCTTGGTGTCGGGGTACAGGCCGGTGCTGGCCAGGTTGGGGTCCTTGCCGCCGTTCAGGGCGACGCAGATCATCTTGGCCATTTCGGCACGAGTGACAATGCCCTCGGGATCGAAATTGCCGGTGTCCTTGCCCTTGAGCACGCCCAGGGCAACCAGGGTATTCACGGCGTCGGTGTTCTGGATCTTGTCCTTATCACCGAAGTCGGCAGCGCCAGCGCCCACCACCATCATGCCAACCAGCATGACAGAAGCCAGAGCGAAGCTAAGCGCACGCTTGAGATTCTTCATTATAGAATCCCTCCTTCTAAAATTTGGCTTCGGAATCCCGCTATCCTTAGAGCCGCAAGCGTTACAAGCGCTCTAAGCATAGTATGACACCTCCCACACCCTTCACTTCGTTAAAAAAACACACAAAAATGGGCAAAAGCATATGCTTTCGCCCCTTAAAAATTGCCTTGGTAGACATTTGGTAGACTTTTCATTTTTGACCCTTTTCAAAGCCTTGCAATTCCAAGGCTTTGAGCCCCCTTTTTGGTAGACTTTTGGTAGCCCAACCCAAATTTCAGGCAACAGAAGGCCCATAGCTTGTCCAGCCTCCAAAAATGTGGTATGATGAGAAAAAAGAAAGGGGCATATGTGGATGGAAATTATGATTATCGGTATCGCAGGAGGAACGGGGTCGGGCAAGACCACCTTGACCAACCGGCTCAAGGAGCGGTTTGGCGGGGATGTTTCGGTGGTGTATCACGACAATTACTACAAGGCTCATGATGATATGCCCTACGAGGACCGATGCAATCTAAATTACGACCATCCCGACGCCTTTGATACCGACCTGATGATTGAGCACATTCAGCAGCTTCGGCAAGGACATAGCGTTCTTTGCCCAACCTATGACTATACCGCCCATAACCGATCGGAACAAACGGTGGAAGTCAAGGCTACCAAAGTCATCATCGTGGAAGGAATCTTGATTTTCCAAAACCAGGCCCTGCGGGATTTGATGGATATTAAGATTTTTGTGGATACCGATGCTGATGTGCGCATTCTCCGCCGGATTACCCGTGATGTCAAAGAGCGGGGGCGTAGCCTGGACTCAGTTGTTACCCAGTATTTGACCACGGTAAAGCCCATGCATGAGCAGTTTGTGGAGCCCTCCAAGCGCAATGCCGATATCATTGTGCTGGAAGGGGGCCACAATGTGGTGGCACTGGATATGATTATTCAGCGGGTGAAGACCCATATAGAAGCGTAACCTTTTGTGCATGAAAAAAGCTCCCAGCCTTTTGGCTGGGAGCTTTTTTCGTCCTTTACTCGGTGACGATCATGCGAATTTTGCCGCCCTCTTGGGGAGCTTTATCATAGTATACACTCACAGTGTCGGAAAAACCAATGACGGCGGCCAGGCCGGCTTTGCCCGGCGCATACCACTGACGGGTTGTTTTGTTATAGCACTGCACATCTTTGGCAATGCGATAGATATGATCGGTGGTGGTCATGGTCATTTCATCCACATCGAAGGAGGAACGGGCTACGCCCTTCAGGGACTTGAGTTCCATATAGCCTGCAAATTCACCGCCGACGGTTACCGCTAATCCGCCGGGGATACCGGAACGGATGGAAGCCAGGGTCTGGATCCGCTTGGTAACGGTTTCCTTACCGGTGCTGTCACCCTGACGAACCGAGATATAGTGCAAATCGTAGGTGCCATCCTGCTTGCCGTCCAGGCCAAAGGAGGGCTTTGTTTCGGTTTCATACAGGAAGTAACCGTACTGATAGCAGTCCCCGGTCACATCGTTCATGACAACCATGGACACCCGACCGGCATAGTCAAGAGAGGTAAAGGCAATCTTGCCGGAGGGAATTTTACTAAGGAGAATGTCGTCCTTATTGACCTGGAGCACCGCACCGCCTTCTACACAGTCAAAGAACTTCACGTTGGCGGCCAGCTTGCGGGACCCCATGGTTCCGGTAGCCAAGTCAATGGAAGCGGTGGTGCCACTGTTGCTGATGGGGGAAAGGGTTAAATACTCCTTCTGGCTGGAACTGGCGGTGACCAGTTTGCCGTTGAGCTTCTGTGCTGCAGCTGCATTCAAGGTATTTTTCCCTTCCAGGGTAATGGCCCCGTCAAACAGAGTGACTTTGCTGTTGCCTGCGGTGACCTCGGCAACGCCAACGGCAGTGCCGGTGGCAGCGTTTGGAGTGACCACACCGGCTACCCGGTAGTCGTGGGTGAGCAACAGGGTCATCCGATCCCCGATTTTGAAGGACTGGAGATCGGCAACGGCACTGGGCAGAACTGTGAAATTATAGCCCATGAGGCGGATGGTGCTGGGGGCAGTGGTATTGGGACTGGCATTTTCATAAATACCGGTAAGCCGCCGGTCGGAAACCTGAATGGTGTTGGAGCCCTTATCCAACACACCCACATCGTACTGGCGCAGGTCGGCGGCGGTGACCGCCATGCCGTTTTTATAAAGGGCGGCATTGGCACTCAGGGAGGAAAAGGCATTGGAGGTACCGTTGGGGTTAGATTTGAGGACCATGACCCCGGTGTCGGTGCTGGCCGCTGCGTCAGCTACATAGATGTAGTCGTTTTGTCCACCGGCATTGTAACACAGCACCAGAGAAGTACCCGCTTTGAGGGTGGACCAAACCTTGTCATAGGTAGTGGCCTTTCCATCCTTCCAGACAGCTACATCTGCCTTCAAATCAATCCGGGTGCCGTCGGCAGCGGTGACATAGTTGGCGTTGTTGCCGGTCATGACCACCCGCTTGATGGTATCGGTTTCACGAGGAAGAATGGCCACCAGCTTGTTGTCCTTATCTAAGGCCACCTTACCCCGAACGCCATTGATTTCGCTGGGCAGGGCCACACGGTCAGTGCGATAGGTGTCCAGGCTGGTCTGAACCGAGCCGGTGGTGCCGTCGGCGGCGGTGGCACTAGTGGAAAGAATAATAGCGTCATCCTTGACCGAGCCGCCCAGGCTGGTCAAGTAGACATTCTCACTGCCTTTCAATTTGGTGAAAAGCAGGTTCTGGAAGAGGATGGCAGCCTGGCCCCGGTTGATGGTTGCATTAGGAGCGGCGGTAATCCCCTTGGTCAAGCCAATGCTTTTGGCCGTACTGAGATAACCGTCATACCACTGGCCCCCAACTCCAACGTCGGTGTCGGAATAGCCCAGCACCCGCATGAGGATGGTGACAGCCTCGGCGCAGGTGGTGTTGTGGCTGGGATTAAAGTTGCCGTAGGCATCCCCCCGGATAATACCGGGGGAGGCGGGGGTATCCTTTCCGCCTGGGGTGCCCTGAGTGGCCACATTGATGTAGCCGTTGGCCCAGTGGGTGGAGGGAACATCCTTGAAGATGGTTCGATTTTGCTGGGCGGCGACCTTATCGCCGTTGCCCATCAGCTCCACCGTCATCTTGCAGAAGGCGGCCCGGTCCAGGGAATTGGCGGGCAGGAAGGCCCCCGAGCCGTTGCCCCCCACAATGCCAATGACCCGCAAAATTTCAGCGGCCTCAGCCACGGTGGGGTCAGTAATGTCGGAAAAGGCGGTCAGCTTGGCCGCCGAAGCCGGGGTAACCACCAGCAGGGAACAAAGGGTGACTGCGGCCAGCAGGCCGGATAAAAGTCGTTTTAGCTTCATACTCTCTCTCCTTAGGGCAAGGGGAGTGGGCCCCTGCCGGTTTTGTCGGGCGGATTTCCGCCCATGCTTCGTTAAAGTCCTTGCCAATACTGGCGCAAAGCAAGGCGGATAAGGTCAAAGGCTTTGAAAAGGGCCGCCGACAGGCGGTAGGGGTTACTTCCCTTGCCCTAATCGGCCCGCAGGGCCACCACGGGCTGGAGCCCGGAGGCCTTAATGGCGGGGTACATGCCGAAGATAATGCCCAGGGCCACCGAAATGACAAAGGCCCCCACGGTAATTCCGGCACTGGGTATCAATATGGTCTGGAAGGATAGCTTTCCTACAATTAGGGTACCAAGATAGCCAACGGCGATACCGAAGAGACCGCCGATGCCGCAAATCATGGCGGCTTCAATGAGGAACTGGGTGATAATACTCCGCCGCTCGGCTCCGATGGCCTTGCGGATGCCGATTTCACGGGTGCGCTCAGTTACCGTGACCAGCATGATGTTCATAATGCCGATGCCGCCCACCAGCAGGCTGATGGCGGCGATGCCGCCCAGGAACCGCTGCTGCATCTCATTGGCCTCGTTACTCTGGTTCTGCCAGGTGGTTTCAGAATAGACGCTGAACCCGCCGGAATTGGTGTTAATCAGCCCCGAAAGGAAGCCGTTGAGGGAGGTGATGACCTCCTTAATACTGTCGGCACTGTTCACCTTCACCACATAATCGGTGATGTCCTGATTGTTATTAAAGTAGCGGGTCATGGTGCTGGGCATGACCACCAGCCGGTCCAGCCGCTTCATGGATTCATTCATCCAATAGCCCTGCTCACCGCCGCCCAGGTTAGTCCCTGAACTTTTGCTGGCGTAAACACCCACCACCCGGAAGGGACGGCCGTTGATGGTGATGGTTTTGTCAATGGGGTCGGTAAAGCCGAACAGGTACTCGGCCGTGGCCGCCCCCAGCATACAGACCTGGGCCCCTTTTTCAACCTCCAGGTAGGAAAACTCCCGCCCCTTGGCCAAGGTATAGTCGTTGCAAAGGCCGAACTGCTCGTTGCCCAGGTAAATCTGGGGGTATTCATTGGTGGTGTTGCCACCGCCCCCCATACCGCCTACCACAATACTGCCCATGCCCATACCGCCGTTGTTGCGCTCCCGGCTGAGGGTTTTAGAACCGTATTTAATGGTAGGGTTGGAGTAAATGTTGCCGTTGGGGGAGATACCCACTACCCCGTCAAGCTGGCGGGAATAATCGTACAAAGCCTTGCTGATGGCGGCATTTCCGCTGCCGCTGTTGCCCCAACTGTATGCCGAAACGTTGACTTTGTTGGTGCCCATACTCTCGTAATAGGCCTTCATAGCCAGGTTTTGACCCTCGGCATAGGACACCAGGATGATAACGGCAGCCAGACCGATGATAATGCCCAGCATGGTAAGGGCACTTCGCCCCTTGTTGGAAAAGATGGATTTAGCTGCCATTTTTACCGCTTGGCCCAGGTTCACATCCCCACCTCCTCTCGTGTGCCGTCGGCCACGATGCGCCCGTCCGAAATGCGGACGATGCGTTTAGCGGTGGCGGCAATACCGTTGTCGTGGGTAATCAGAATAATGGTGGAGCCCTCCTCGTTCAGGCCGTGAAGGATTTCCAGCACGTGCATACCGGTTTTGGAGTCCAATGCACCGGTTGGCTCGTCAGCCATGATGATGGGTGGCTTGGTGGCGATGGCCCGGGCGATGGCCACCCGCTGCTGCTGGCCGCCCGACATTTCGGCAGGCTTGTGCTGCCAGCGGTCGTCCATACCAACCTTGGCCAGGGCCTCCATGACCCGGTCCTCCCGCTTCCCCATGGGAACCCCCTGGTAAATGAGGGGAAGCTCCACATTTTCGTAAGCGGTGAGGGCAGGGACCAGGTTATAGCCCTGAAAGATAAACCCAATCTCCTTATTGCGGATATGGGCCAGTTCCCGGTCGGAACGGTCAGTAATGTCGGTGCCGTTTAAGTGATAGTCCCCATAGGTGGGGATGTCCAAGCAGCCCAGAATATTCATCAGGGTGGACTTGCCCGAGCCGGAGGCCCCGATGATGGCCACAAACTCGCCCTTGTCGATGTTCAGACTGATGCCGTCCAGGGCCCGGACTTCACTTTCCTTGCCCTCGTTGTAAATTTTAAAGAGGTTCCTAATATCAATGAGCATGGCGTTCACCTTAGCCCCAGGCCTGCTCAACGTAGTAGTTCTGGAAGACCTCTTCGCCGCCCTGAAGTCCTTCCTTAATTTCCACATTGTAGGCATCGGACAGGCCGGTGGTCACAGGCACGGCATAGAAGCCGTCCTCGGGGGAGGGGTATTTGGGGGTCTGGCCGGGCTGGACGGGGGGAATTTCCACATCCACGGCATTCTCCGGCTTGCTCTCGGCCCGGATGAATACCACCGAGATGCTGTTGCCGTCGGCGTCAGGCACCGAGAGGACCGACTGCATGGGAACCACCACGCACTCGTCGGACTGGCTGGTGACGAAGGAGTACTGAAGCCACATGCCTTCGAGCAGGCTGCCGTCGTAGTTCTCCACCTCCAGGGTGACGGGGTAGTTGGTCATGCCGTTCTGGGTCATGTTGCTGTCGCTGAGGCTCATATCGATTTTGGTGACCACACCGGTAAAGCTGGGGCCGCCCTCGTTGCCGTTGGACAGATTGACCGTCATGCCCGGCTTCACGAAGGAGATGTTGCGGTCGTCCACCGTGATGTTGACCACCATGGTGGTGTTGTTGGAAATGGTGATAACGGTTTCGCCGCTCTTCACGTCCTTGCCCTCGGCCAGGGTACAGGAGGTAACGGTGCCGTCAATGGGGGCGGTGGCCCGGAATTTGTCCAGGGCCTTCTGGACCTCGGCCAGCTTTTCGGTGGCCGTGTCCACTTCCTTCTGCTTGGCCCGGATTTCGCCGTCCACCGTGTCCGAGCCCATGGTCAGCAGGGCCTGGCCCTTTTTCATGTCGGCATAGCGCAGCAAATC
>CAZHWK010000037.1:0-10034 GCA_964536405.1 uncultured Oscillospiraceae bacterium | reverse complement strand
GGCCGCCGTTTCTTTTTTGACACGACAAAAAAGAAATGGTGGATGCCTGTCGGGGCAACCCCGACAAGTTTCCTCGCCCGCCGAAGCGGGCGAAACTCCCTCCCCCTGCGGCGGGGCAACCCCGACAAATTTCCCCGGCCTTCCCAAAGGCCGAAACTCCCTCCCCTTTGTGGGGGAGGAACCCATAAAGGAGCGATTATTATGGCAAGCAATCGTATTGGCCGTATCAACGAAGAAATCCAGCGGGAGCTTTCCGGGCTCTTTCGCAACGTGAAGGACCCTCGGGTCACCGGCATGATTTCCATTACGGCGGTGGAAACCACCCCCGACCTGCGCTATGCCAAGGTCTATGTTTCCATGCTGGACAAAAGCGACACCAAGGAGGTCATCAAGGGCCTGAAGTCGGCTGGGGGCTATCTGCGCCGGGAGCTGGGGCACGCCCTCAACCTGCGCTACACCCCCGAGCTGTCCTTTGAGGCCGACGACTCCATCGACAAGGGTGCCCACATTCTGGAGCTGATTGAAAAGCTGGACAAGCCCAAAGATTAAGGAGGTCATCCTCTATGGATTATCAACAGGCCGCCGCCCTTTTGAAGGGGCAGGACCAAATTCTGATCCTCACCCACAAGCGGCCCGACGGGGATACCATCGGCTGTGCCGTGGCCCTTTGCCACGCCCTGCGTGCCATGGGAAAGACCGCCTGGGTCCTTCCAAACCCAGACGCCACCAGCCTGTTTGCCCCCTATTTGAACGGGGTCCTGGCCCCCGATGGCTTTGAACCCCGGTTTGTGGTCAGCGTGGACATGGCCGGGCTGGGCCTTCTGCCCAAAAACGCCCAGGATTACCGGGACAGGATTGACCTGGCCATCGACCACCACCCCTCCAACGAGGGCTTTGGCAAGGAAAACTGCGTGGAGGCCGACAAGGCCGCCTGCGGGGAGCTGCTCTATAAAATCATTGCCGAGCTGACCCCTCTCACCCCTGAAATTGCCCTGCCCCTCTATGTGGCGGTGTCCACCGATACGGGCTGTTTTGTCTACTCCAACACCAGCGCCCACACCCACATGGTGGCGGCCAAGCTGATGGAGGTTGGCATCGACTATAAAACGGTGAATAAGCGGCATTTCCGCACCAAAACGTTGAAGCGGCTTCAGCTGGAGGCCCTGCTGCTGGCCGGGATGCACCTCTATGAGGAAAATACCGTGGCCGTGGCCGCTATCACGTTGGATATGATGGCCCAGGTTGGGGCCACCGAGGAGGATGCCGAGGACATCGCCGCCTTTTTGGGGCAGATTGAGGGGGTGCGTCACTCGGTGACCATCCGCCAGCTGACCCCCGGCGAGTGCAAGCTGTCGGTGCGTACGGCTAGTGACCTTGATGCGTCCAAGGTCTGCGGTCTGCTGGGCGGGGGCGGCCATGCCGCCGCCGCAGGCTGTACCATTGCCGGCAGTCCCGACCAGGCCGAGCAGACCATTGTGCAGGCCATCCGAACGGTGAAGTGGGGCAATGGCTAATGGTTTTTTGATCATCGACAAGCCCAAAAGTTGGACCAGCATGGATGTCTGCCCTCCCCGCCGGCCAAAGGCCTGCGGGGCCCCCAAGATTTAATTTCACATCCTCGGGCGAAGTGAATTCGCCCTGCGGAAATTCTCCCCCCATATGGGGACTCGAATTTACGGCGCAAAAGTGCCGATGCTTGGCGCAAGGAGAACGTATGGCGAACGGAATTTTAATCATCGACAAGCCCCAGGGTTGGACCAGCATGGATGTCTGCGCCAAGCTGCGGGGACATTTTCGGGAAAAACGGGTGGGCCACGGTGGGACCCGGGACCCCCTGGCCACCGGGGTGCTTCCGGTATTTTTGGGCCGGGCCACCCGGGCGGTAGAGTATGCAACTGACTCCGATAAGGAATATGTGGCTGGATTAAAACTGGGAGTAGTCACAAATACCCAGGATACCACAGGAGAAATTCTGGAGGAGAAGCCGGTTACGGTGACAGAAAAGGACCTGCTGGCCGTTCTGCCCCGGTTCACCGGTCCCATCCAGCAAATTCCCCCCATGTTTTCCGCCATCAAAAAGGACGGAAAAAAGCCCTATGAGCTGGCCCGAAAAGGGGTGGAGATTGAGCGGCCCCCCCGCCCGGTTACCATTCATGCCCTGACCCTGGAAGGGCAGGGGAGCGAGGGGGAGTACATCCTGCGGGTACGCTGTTCCAAGGGCACCTATGTGCGCACCCTCTGCCATGACATTGGACAGGCCTTGGGCTGTGGAGGGTGCATGAGCTCCCTGCGCCGCACCGAGGCGGCGGGCTATCCTGTGGCTGACAGTTTGACGTTGGACCAGGTGCTGGCCCACCCCAATCCGGAAGCCCTTCTGCGTCCGGTGGACGGCTGTTTCATGCAATATCCCTCCCTGCATATCCAGGGGCGGGCCTTGTTTAAGGCCAAGAACGGCAATTCCTTTTCCACCGAGGCCCCCGACGGGACCTATCGGGTCTATGGCCCCCAGGGCGAATTTTTGCTGGTGGGGCAGGCCGTGGGCGGCCAGCTCAGCACCATAAAAAGTTTTTTTGAGGTCTAATATGATGAACGAAAGTAAACGTGTGATTGCCCTGGGCTTTTTCGATGGCGTCCATCTGGGCCATGGGGCACTGTTAAGCCGGGTGGCCCAGGTGGCCCAGGAGCTTCAGGTCACCCCGGCAGCCGTGACCTTTGACACCCACCCCGACCAGTTGGTCATGGGTTCCCCCGTGCCCCTCATCAACTCCCCGGCTGACCGGGCCGAGCTGATGCGGAGCGAGTACGGTATTCAGGAGGTCATTGTGGCTCACTTTGATGACCGGATGATGAAGATGCCTTGGGAGGACTTTGTCAGTAAGTATCTGATGGAGGAACATGGGGCGGTCCATCTGGTGGCTGGGCACGACTTCCATTTTGGCTACATGGGCCGGGGCAACCCCGACCGCTTGCAGGAGAAGTGTCGGGAGCTGGGCATAGGCTGCGACATTATTCCCAAGGTAGAGCGGGACGGCATCATCATCTCCTCCACCTACATTCGTACCCTTGTCCGTCAGGGGGAAATGGAGCGTGCGGCAGAGTTTTTGGGCCATCCTCATCTGCTCACCGATACGGTGTCCCATGGGAAGAAGCTGGGCTCTACCCTGGGGTTCCCCACGGTAAATTTACGCTTCCAGCCGGGAGTTATCGTCCCGTCCTATGGGGTCTATGCTACCATGGCCACGCTGGAGGACGGGAGGAGGTATCCCGCCGTCACCAATGTGGGGGTTCGCCCCACGGTGGACACTGCCGGAGGAGTGACCGTGGAGGGCTATTTGTTGGACTTTGCCGGGGACCTGTATGGTCAACGGGTGCGCCTGGAATTTTATAAATTCCTGCGTGGAGAACGGAAATTTTCCTCCCTGGAAGAACTTCGGGAAGAAGTTGGGCACAATGCACAGCAAACTGTGGAATATTTTAGCAAGAATAAACAGTCTTGACTTGGTCAAGGCTGTTTTTTCTTGTGTTTCTTTTCACATACCCATATAATAAGAATTAAAGTGGGAGGGGATGCGCTTTGCACGATAGATATGGCAAGATTTTTTCAGCTACCATTGGATTTTCTCTGGGGCTCATGGTATTAGGATTTTTGTTAGATGACCCGGGAGACATTTTACCAGGACTTTATAAAATTATTACCATGCAGGACCTGCTGATTACCGACTATGTATACATTGCCGGGGTTGGGGCCGCTTTCATCAATGCGGGCATTGTCACCATCATTTCCATCTGCCTTGTCAAACTTTCGGGGGACCCGTTCAACGGGTTTACCATTGTGGAGATGGGGCTGATGGCCGGGTTCTCCCTGTTTGGAAAGAACTTTTTTAACATCTGGCCCATTATTTTGGGCACCTGGCTTTACGCCAAGTATCAGAAGGAGCCTTTTTCCAAATACGCATCGGTTTCCCTGCTGGCCACCTCGCTGGCCCCGCTGGTCAGCTATATGGCCCTGGGCAGTACCCATGCCAGCCTGCCGCTGGGCTTGCTGACCGGTATTTTTATCGGCTTTATTCTGCCTTCTCTGTCGGGCTATACCTATAAAGTACAAAACGGCATGAACCTCTATAACATGGGCTTCGCCTGCGGGCTGTTTGCCATGATGATTGTGCCCATTTTAACCGCCATTGGGGATAAGCCGGATTCGGTTCTTTATTGGGCCACCGGATTTAACACCAAATTTATCATTGCCCTCAGTGCCATGTGCCTGATTTCCATCCTGGCCGGTTTTTTTGCCACGGGTACCCCGGCTTGGGCGGTTTGGGCTGGTTATCGGCGGCTTTTGTCCACCACCGGCCGTGCCCCCAGCGATTATCTGCGTATGTTCGGTCCCGGCCCGGTGCTGGTGAATATTGGGGTGAATGGGATGCTGGGGGTGGCCTATGTCCTGCTCATCGGGGGGGATTTGAATGGCCCCACCATTGGCGGTATTTTTACCATCATGGGTTTTTCCGCCTTCGGTAAACATGCCTTTAACATCATTCCGGTGATGGCCGGAATTGCCCTTGGTTCCTTTGCCATGCATTATACCCCCGATTACCCCTCCTTGCAAATTGCCGGGCTGTTCGGTACCACACTGGCACCCATTGCAGGCCACTTTGGCTGGCTCTTTGGGGTGTTGGCCGGGTTCATTCACTCGGCTCTGGTGCTTCAGACCGGCGGCCCTGTGGCCGGGTTGAATCTGTATAACAACGGGTTTTCCGGGGGACTTATTGCCATCGTGCTCTATCCCACCATTACGGCCATTGCCCGGCACCGTCGCCCCACCCTGCGTAATGAGGACTACTATGATCTCTTTGAGGAGAACGAGCCCATCGACGTGTCCCGCTGGCGGACCCGCCGACGGGAGCGCCCCTTGCGGAAGGATGAACGGCCCACCAGACTGGATGTGGGCGGTACCGAGGGGGATTTTGAGCAGGAGGAGAAAATCAATCCGGAGGGATAGGCGGTTAGCATCTGAAAGTGAAAAAGGAAGTAGGCGGACCTATGGGCCCGCCTACTTCCTTTTTCGCTTCGCTGTGAATTGGTGGCGGCAAAAGCCGCCGGGCTATGAGGATGCCCTCGAAAAAACACCCCCGGCCACAGGCCGGGGGTGTTTTTATGGTAGTATTAATCTTCCTTCATGGCCTGTGCATCGTCGATGGCCTTCTGGGCTGCCGCCGGAGGGGCATCCTCATAGCGGACAAAGTGATAGGTGAAGGTGCCGCGGGACTGGGTGATGGAACGCAGGTCGATGGCATAGGTGGTCATTTCGGCCATGGGGACCTCGGCCTCTACAATCTGATTGCCCTCGCCGTCCGGGTTCATTCCCATGACACGGCCCCGTCGCTTATTAAGGTCCCCGATGACATCGCCCATGTAGCTGTCGGGGATGGTGACCTTGAGCTCGCCGATAGGCTCCAGCAGGGAGGGGCTGGCCTCGGCCAGACCGGCCTTATAGGCAAGCTGGGCCGCCGTCTTAAAGGCCATTTCGGAGGAGTCCACCGGGTGGTAGGAGCCGTCCACCAGAGTGGCCTTCAGGTACACCATGGGATACCCGGCCAGCACACCCCGCTGACAGGCCTCCCGCAGGCCCTTTTCCACGGCGGGGAAGTAGTTTTTGGGCACGGCGCCGCCAAAGACGTTCTCACAGAACTCAAGCTCTTCCTGGTCGCCGGGCTCGAACTCAATCCACACGTCGCCAAACTGGCCGTGGCCGCCCGACTGCTTCTTATGGCGGCCCTGAACCTTGACCTTTTTCCGAATTTTCTCCCGGTAGGGGACACGGGGGGTAACCAGCTCGGTTTCCACGCCGAAGCGGGATTTAAGCCGGGAAACGATGACATCAAGCTGAATATCGCCGGTGCCGGTCAAGACCATCTGGCGGGTTTCGGCCCGGTTTTCCACAGTGAAGGTCAGGTCCTCCTCGTTGAGGCGGTAAAGGCCGGCGGCCACCTTGTCCTCCTGGCCCTTGGTCTTGGGGTGGATGGCCATGGCATAGTTCGGCTCGGGGAAAGCGATGGGGGAGAGTTTGACAACCTTGCGGGGGTCGCACAGGGTATCCCCGGTTTTAACCTTATCCATCTTGCCGATGGCACCAATATCGCCGCAGGAAATCTCCTTGACCTCCTCGGCCTTCTTGCCCCGCATCATGTAAAGCCGACCCAGCTTTTCCGTGTTGCCGGTGGTGGCATTGACCATGATGGAGTCCGAGGTCAGGGTGCCGGACACCACCTGGACGAAGGAGTATTTGCCATATTGGTCGGAAACCGTCTTAAACACAAAGGCGCAGGGAACAGCAGAGGGCGAGAGGACAAATTTCTCAATTTCGCCATTGGCATTCTCGCACATTTCGCCCAGACCCTCCAGCGGGGTGGGAAGCAGGTCGATGATCAGGTCAAGGAGCATCTGGGTGCCCAGGCCGGTCATGGCTGAGCCGCAGACCACCGGGAAGAGGGACAGATCCTTCACACCCGCCCGCAGGCCCTGGATCATCTCGGGATAGGTAAATTCCTCGCCTTCGAAGAACTTGTTCATGAACTCTTCGCTGGTTTCGGCCACGGACTCCTTCAAGGCGTCATACAGCTCGGCCACCACATCCAGCTTATTCTCGGGGATGGGGGTTTCCACCCGCTTGCCGCCGTGGATTTCATAGGTGCGCTTATGCAGCACGTCGATGATGCCGGTAACCCGCTTATTCTCGTCCCAGATAGGGGCCACCAGGGGGGCGATGTTCTTCCCGAACCGTTCCCGCAGGGAGGCGAAGGCGGCATTATAATCGGCATTGTCCTCGTCGGTTTTGGAAACATAGATGATGCGGGGCATCTTCCGGGCCTCGCAGTACTTCCAGGCCTTTTCCATACCGACACTCATGCCGCCCTTGGCCGAGCAGACAATGATGGCGGCGTCGGCCACCCGGAGGGCCTCCATCACCTCACCGGTGAAGTCAAAGTAGCCCGGGGTATCCAGAATGTTAATCTTACAGCCCTTGTATTCCACAGGGGCCACGGCAGTGGAGATAGAAAACTGACGGCGGGTTTCTTCCGGGTCGTAGTCGCAAACGGTAGAACCGTCGGTGGTTTTACCCAGTCGAACGGTTGCGCCGGTGAAATACAGCATGGATTCGGCCAGGGACGTTTTACCGTTGCCCCCATGACCGAGCAGACAGATGTTGCGAAGGTTTTGCGCCGAATAGCTCATATTGGTTTCCTCTCCTTCTGTTGGGTTGGAACAAATGCTTGTTCTATTGTTCATTATACAAAAACATACTAAGAAATTCAAGAGGAATTTTTGCAATTTGACCAAAAATTAAACGGCGGAAGAGGGAATGGAAATAAAAATTGACGGTTGAAAAGAAAATTTGTCCGCCATATAATGGATTTCAAACAAATATTCTTTGCAAAATCCTGTCTATATAGAGTAGACGGTGTTATGCCGCAGAAAGGAGGGCCAGCATGGAGGACAGCCAGATTATCGACCTCTTTTGGGCCAGAAACGAGCAGGCCATCGGGGAAAGTCAGGCCAAATACGGCAGGATGCTCCAGGGCATAGCGGTGAACATCCTGCACAGCAGGGAGGATGGGGAAGAATGTGTCAACGACACCTACCGCAAGGCCTGGGACACCATCCCGCCCCAAAGACCCGGGGCCTTTGGGGCCTATTTGGGCCGGATTGTGCGCAACCTTGCCATCAATCGCTGGCATGAAAATCATGCCAAGAAACGGGGAGCCGGAGCCCAGGTGCTTTTGTCCGAGCTTTCCGACTGTATTCCGGCCCGGTCCTCTGTGGAGGAGGAGATAGAGGTGGCCGCCCTGAGCGGGATGATCAGCCGCTGGCTGCGGGGGCTAACCCAGGAGGACAGAATTTTATTTTTGCGCCGGTATTGGTTTGGGGACAGCATCAAAAGTCTGGCCCACCAATGTGCAAGCACCCCCAATCATATGGCGGGGCGGGTCTACCGCCTGCGCCAAAAGCTGAAAGCGACCTTGGAAAAGGAGGGAATTTTCCTGTGAAAGAACGAAAGCTGTTTGACGCCATTACCCAGGTGGAGGACGACCTGGTGGAAGAAGCCAGAACCGGAAAGCCAAAAAAGCGGGGGATACCGTGGAAACGCCTGACGGCCATAGCCGCCTGCGCTGCCCTGATTTTGGGCGGGATGAACCTCCTGCCCCATGAAACAGGATCGGTGAATGGGCCGATGGAGGGGCCGGTGGAGGGAGCGGTGGCCCTGGCCGGGGTGCTGTTCCCCAAGGCCTATGCCTTTGAGGATTATGAGGGCAGAAGAGAAAGCATTCTGGCCAATCCCGTGGAGGAGGAATTCATTGCCAAGGTCAATGAATTTTCCTATGAAACGGCCAGCCAAATTATGACGGGGCAAAAAGGAAATCTAAACTATTCCCCCCTGTCCCTGTACTATGCCCTGGGCCTGGCCGCTCTGGGGGCCGAGGGGGAAACCGAGCGGGAGCTGTTGGGCCTTTTGGGTGTGCCCGACCGGGATACCCTGGCCGAACAAAGCGGAAACCTGTACCGCCGTCTTTATTTCGAGAACAGTATAGGCCGGCTGAAGCTTGCAAATTCCCTGTGGATGGACCAGTCTGTTTCCTGGAAGCAGCCCTTTGTGGACCAGGCCGCCCAGCAGCTTTACGCATCCTCCTTCAGCGTGGATTTTTCCGATGAAAAAACGGGCAGGCAGATGGGACAGTGGATTGCCGAGCAGACCCAGGGCCGCCTAAACCCAGAGGTTACCCTCAGCCCGGGGCAAATTTTGTCCATTTTGAATACGGTTTACTTTTATGACCAGTGGATAGACAAATTTGAGGAAGAGAAAACGGCCCGGGACCGCTTTACCCTTCCGAGCGAAGCCAAGGTAAGCTGTGACTTCATGAATCAGACCTATTCTTCAGCGGGCTTTGCCAAGGGTGAGGGCTTTACCCGGGCCGGACTGAGCCTGAAAAACGGAGGACGTATGGTCTTTATCCTGCCCGATGAAGGGATTTCTCCCAGAGATTTGCTGGCCACGCCTGAGAAGGCCAAGGCCGTGTTTGAAGAGGGAGAGGAGTGCTGGGGGCAGGTCATTTGGCAGATACCTAAATTCAGCTTTGCCACCCAGTTGGAGCTGGCCGACACCCTGAAAGCTCTGGGGGTTCAATCGGCCTTTCACGAGGGGGCGGACTTTGGCGGCATCACCGACCAGACCGCCTTTATCAGCAGTATCCGTCAGGAAACCCACATCGGCATTGACGAAAAGGGGGTGGAGGCCGCCGCCTATACCCAGATTGACTATATGGGAGCCGCACCACCCAAGGATAAGGCGGAAATGATTTTGAACCGCCCCTTCCTGTACGGCATCACGGCTTCGGACGGCACCCTGCTCTTCATGGGGATATGCGAAAACCCGGTAAAAGGCTAACAAAGCCTTTGCGTCCATTCTGCTGCCGTTTAGAACCGCTATGGTCCGACCGACCTGAAAAGGCCAAAGTTGAGAGGTTGAAAAAAAGCCCCACCTTCTGATACACGTATCAGAAGGTGGGGCTTTTCGTATTCATTCTTCAGGGGGGCTGGATGTGGCGGATGTGGTCAGGGCCGCACGGAAGCTTGCGCCTCCGTCCATCACGTCCCCCTCCCACATGACGTAGGAGCCGTCCAGGGGGACGGCATACTCCATGGTGGCCAGTGTGGTGGTTCCCGCAGAAGGTTCCAACGTGACCCAGCTAAAGCGGTAAAACTGTGCATTTTCCGAAAGGCCGGTATAGCGCAGAGTGCTTTCGGACACCACCCTCTCCCCGTCCAGCAGGCGGATGGTGCAGGCCGGCTCTTTCTCCTCAGTCAGGGGGGTGACCTCCAGGGTGTAGCCGCTGTTGCCGTTGGTGCGCTCCACCACCAGGTCCATGGCCTGGATGGGGGTTACCTCGGTACTGGGGCTGTCAAACAGGCTGATGTTGGTCTGGGGCTCCTTGGAGGCGGCCCCTTCGGTATCCGGGGGGGGAGGGGCATCAACGGTA
>CAZHWK010000036.1:0-10035 GCA_964536405.1 uncultured Oscillospiraceae bacterium | reverse complement strand
CGCCGGGGGTAACCGCCTTACCGCTGAGGGCGGTGCGGACCGGCCACATGATACGGCCATTTTTCAGCTCCAGCCGTTCGGCCAGACCGATGAGGGTATCGTGGATGGTATCATAGTTCCAATCCTGAAGGGCCGCCAACTCGGGCAGGGTTAGCTTCAGGGCCTCCAGAGAGTTTTCCTCGTTGGTCTTCATCTTCTTGTGACAGTAAAGCTCATTGGAGTATTCGGGCAGAGCGTCGAAAAAGTCCACCTGGGGGGCAATGTCCTCAAAGGTGTCGCACCGGGGCTGAACCAGGGGAGCCACAAGGGATAGGTCGATGGCGGGATTGTGGATGGCCTTGCCCAGATAGGGCAGGGCGGCGGCACAGAAGTCCTCGGGGGAGAGGGCACGCAGATAGTTGGCGTTGAAATATTTCAGCTTTTCCAGGTCAAAGATGGCGGGGGACTTGGAAATGCCGCCAATGTCGAAGATGTCGGCCAGCTCGTCCAGGGTGAAAAACTCCCGCTCGGCATTTTCTCCTCGGGGGGACCAGCCCAGCAGAGCCACATAGTTCACCACAGCCTCGGACAAAAAGCCCATGGCGAGCAAATCCTCATAGGAGGGGTCGCCGTGCCGCTTGGACATTTTGTTGTGCTGGTCCCGCATGACGGGGGAGCAGTGAATATAGGTGGGAACCTCCCAGCCGAAGGCCTCATAGAGCAGGTTATACTTGGGGGCGGAGGAGAGGTATTCGCTGCCCCGCACCACATGGGTGATACCCATGAGATGGTCGTCAATCACGTTTGCAAAGTTATAGGTGGGCAGGCCGTCAGACTTCATAAGCACCTGGTCGTCCAGGGTGTCGTTATCCACGGTAATGTCCCCAAAAACGGCGTCGTGGAAGGTGGTCTGGCCTTCACGGGGAATTTTCTGCCGGATGACATAGGGAACTCCGGAGGCCAGTTTTTCGTCTATCTCTTCGGGGGTGAGGGTGCGGCAGTGGCCGTCATACCCCCCCATGCCGTTCTCCCCATGAAGGGAGGCCAGCCGTTCCTTGTCACAGAAGCAGCGGTAGGCGTGGCCCTTCTCCACCAGAAGCTGGGCATACTTGCCGTAAAACTCCCGGCGCTCGGTCTGGATATAGGGGCCGACAGGGCCGCCGATGTCGGGGCCTTCGTCCCAGGTAAGACCGCACTTGCGCAGGGTAGCGTAAATCACATCGGTGGCACCCTCCACAAGCCGCTCCTGGTCGGTGTCCTCAATCCGCAGAAGGAACTTACCCCCCTGATTGCGGGCAATGAGCCAGGTATACAGGGCGGTGCGCAGGTTGCCCACATGCATATAGCCGGTGGGGGAGGGGGCAAAGCGGGTGCGTACCTCGCCGTGGGGAATGCGGGATTCCATATCGTCAAACCAAGTCATATCCATGGTGATTTCCTCCAAAAATATCAAGTAACTTTTATTGTAATCGTCTGGCTATAACTTGTCAAGCAAACCTGCTTGTGGTATGATAATACAAATGTAGACAGAGCGATGCCTACTTCACTTTTAGGGGATGTTTTATGATGGAAAAGCAGAAGAAGATTATTTTTTCCGGTATACAGCCCAGTGGAGAACTCCACTTGGGAAACTATATGGGTGCCTTGCGTAACTGGGTGACCCTGCAAGAGGAATACGACTGTGTCTACTGCGTGGTGGACCAGCACGCCATCACCGTGCGGCAGGAGCCGACAGAGCTTCGCAAGAAGAGCCTGATCCTGTTTGCCCAGCTGATTGCGGCCGGTGTTGACCCGGAAAAGTCCATTTTGTTCATCCAGTCCCATGTGCCTGCCCATGCCCAGCTGGCCTGGGTACTCAACTGTTACACCATGTTTGGGGAGCTTTCCCGCATGACCCAGTTTAAGGAGAAGTCGGCCAGCCACTCGGAAAACGTGAATGCCGGTCTTTTCACCTATCCTGCTCTCATGGCGGCCGACATTATCCTGTACCAGGCCGACCTTGTGCCCGTGGGGGAGGACCAGAAGCAGCATGTGGAGCTGACCCGCAACGTGGTACAGCGGTTTAACGGCATCTATGGGGATGTCTTTACCATGCCTGAGCCTTATATTCCCCCCGTAGGGGCCCGCATCATGAGCCTGAACGACCCCGGGCGGAAGATGAGCAAGTCTATCCCCGAGGGCTGTGTGTTCCTCATGGACAAACCCGAGGATATTATGCGGAAGTTTAAGCGGGCCATCACCGACAGCGATACCGAGTGCTGCGTCCGCTACGCTCCCCAGGAAAAGCCCGGCGTGAGCAATCTGATGGAGATTTACTCGGCCTGTACCGGCAAGAGCTTTGATGAAATTGAAGCCCAGTTTGCCGGTCAGGGCTACGGGGCCTTTAAGCCAGCTGTGGGTGAGGCTGTGGTGGAGCTGTTCCGTCCCATTCGGGAGGAAACCGAGCGGCTGATGGGGAACAAGGAAGAGCTGGAACGGCTCTATCGCCTGGGGGCCGAGCGGGCCGCCCACGTTGCCCAGCGGACCTTGAACAAGGTGTATAAGAAGGTTGGCTTTGCCGCCCGCTGACGCAGTGCGAGAAACGCTCTATATAAAGAAGGAGAACACTCATGCCCGGTGAAATGCAGCTTATGACCCTGGTGGCGGCCGCCTTGGTGGTCGCCATGCTGGTGTCCTTCATTATGACCCCCCTGGTCAAGACCTTTGCCCAAAAAGTGGGGGCGGTAGATGTACCAAAGGATAACCGAAGAATGCACGACCACCCCATCCCACGGATGGGCGGCCTTGCCATCTTTTTTGGCTTCCTGCTCAGTGTGATGGTCTTTGTGGAGCTGTCCACTCCGTTGAAGGGAATGCTCATGGGAGCTGTTATCATTGTGGTGCTGGGCATCTTTGACGATATTTATGCTCTGGGAGCCAAGTTCAAGTTCTGCGTCCAGATTGTGGCCGCCCTGGTGGCTGTTTTTTCGGGCAACCGGATTGAACTGATTTCAAACCCCAATATTTTCAGCAGCAACCCATACTGGGAATTGGGGATTTTAGCCATTCCGGTTACCGTCATCTGGATTGTGGCTGTGACCAACTCGGTCAACCTCATTGACGGCCTGGACGGTTTGGCCTGCGGGGTGTCCACCATCAGCTCCATGTGTATGCTGGTCATCGCCATGGCGGTAAGCGACGGGGAGGTGGCCTTCCTGATGGCCGCTCTGGCCGGGGCCTGCATCGGCTTTATTCCCTATAACCTCAACCCCGCCAAGATTTTCATGGGGGATACCGGCTCCACCTTCCTGGGTTATGTGCTGGCGGTGGTGTCCATCCAAGGCCTGTTCAAGTTTTATAACATTATTTCCTTCGTGGTGCCCTTCCTTATGCTGGGCCTGCCCATTTTTGACACCTGCTTTGCCTTTGTACGCCGCATCGCCCACGGGCAAAGCCCCATGCATGCCGACCGGAGCCACGTTCACCATCGGCTCATTGACATGGGCCTGTCCCAGAAGCAGGCGGTGGCCGTGCTTTACGTCATTAGCTCCATTCTGGGCCTTAGTGCCGTGGTGCTGACCACCAGCGGCCCAATCAAGGCCATGATTTTACTCTTTGCCCTGTGCGCCGCCGGGGCGGTGGCTGTGCGGCTTTTCATCGGCGGTGACCGTGGCCGCACGGAAAAGGAGGAGCCCAAGGATGAATAAACTGAAGGTTATGACCATTTTCGGCACCAGACCGGAAGCCATTAAAATGGCCCCCCTGGTGCAGGAGCTTCAAAAGCGGCCCGAGGTGGAAAGCATCTGCTGTGTGACCGCCCAGCACCGGGAAATGCTGGACTCTGTACTGGAGATTTTCCATCTGAAGCCCGACTACGACCTGAACATCATGGAGCCACGGCAGACCTTGTCCACCATCACCTCCAAGTGCCTTCAGGGCATGGACGAAGTGCTGGAGAAGGCCAAGCCCGACCTGGTGCTGGTCCATGGTGACACCTCCACCACCTTTGCCGGGGCTTTGTCCGCTTTCTATCACCAGGTCCCGGTGGGACATGTGGAGGCGGGCCTTCGCACCTGGGATAAGTACTCGCCTTTCCCTGAGGAAGTCAACCGCACCCTGGTGGGTGACATTGCCGCCCTCCATTTTTGCCCTACCGAGGCCAATCAGAAAAACCTATTGGCCGAGGGTATTAAAGATGGGGTGTTTGTGACCGGGAATACCGTCATAGATGCTTTGAAAACAACGGTTGACAAGGAATTTTGCTTTACAACTGATTTGCTCAATCATCTGGACTATGAGGGCAAAAAAGTGATTCTGGTGACCTGCCACCGCCGGGAAAATTACGGCCGGCCCATGGAGGAGATTATGACCGCCCTGCGCCAGCTGGCCGAGAAGTATGAGGATGTGGAACTTGTCTACCCGGTCCACCTCTCGCCTGTGGTGCGGGAAGCGGCGGGCAAGTATCTGGCCGACCACCCCCGTATCCACCTGATTGAGCCGCTGGATGTGGCCGAAATGCACAACCTCATGGCCCGGGTCTATCTGGTCATGACCGACTCCGGCGGTTTGCAGGAGGAGGCCCCGGCTTTGGGCAAGCCTGTGCTTGTCCTTCGGCGGGAAACAGAGCGGCCTGAGGCCGTGGCGGCCGGGACGGTAAAGATTGCCGGGACCGACCGGGCCGAAGTGCTGGCCCTGGCCAGCACCCTGGTAGAGGACAAGCAGGCTTATCTGGCTATGGCCCACGCCGTCAATCCCTATGGAGACGGTCGGGCCTGTGAACGGATTGTGGATGCCATCCTCTGGCATTTTGGGAGAAAAGAGGTTGCCCCGGAGGAGTTTTCCGGATCGTAAAAGGAGGCGGGGAAGATGGGAAAGAGTAACAAAATGGTATTGGCCCTGCTCATTACCGTGGTTATTCTAATTGCCGTCTTTGCTGGCTTTGGAAGTAGTATCGTGTTCAGCGGTACCCCACAGGTAGAGCTGCCTACCCCGCAGCCCGCTGAGTCGGAGACCCCGCAGCCCGGAGGACAGCTTGCCGACGGGATTTTACTGGTGGAAGTGAACCAGAAAACGGTACAAAGCGTGATTGCAACCTTGACCCGGCCTGAAAGCTATTATCGGGAGGTCACGTTGGAAACCTATTGGGGTCAGGAAGGAAAGGCCACCGCCACCGCTCAGGTATGGGTGGACGGCGGCTTTACCCGGGTTGATACGGCCTTGCATGGCGGCATCCTGGAACACACCATCGTAGGGGACGGGAAGCGGTACCGCTGGTATAATAATGACTGGGATTACTTTACCACAAACGCAGGGGAGAAGGATGCCGACCTGATGCAGAAAATCCCCACCTATGAGGATGTTCTGGCCCTGAACCCGGAAGAAATTACCGATGCCGGGTATGAAACAAGGGGGGGGCTGGCCTGCGTCTATGTGGAGGTGGCCGAGGACGAGTTGGGCTACCGGGAGCGATACTGGGTGTCGGTGGAGCAGGGGCTTCTGGTTTCGGCAGAAACCGTGAAGGATGAGAAAATTGTCCTCAAGATGGAAGCCTACTCGGTGGAAATCCCCGTTCGGTCAGGGGTCTCGTTTACCTTGCCCGACGGTACGGTGCTGCACAGTGCGTACAGCTAATCCTTTTTATCCTTGTCACCCAGACCCAAAAGCAAAATCAGACCCAGAGTGATGACCAGTTCCATATCGTCCCCGTCCCGGAACAGGAACAGAAGGATGAGGATAAGCAGAATATCCCCTGTGTCAATATCATCCAGCTTGAATTTCTCTAAAATGCCGGCTAGGCCGGCATTTTTCTTACCCCCGGTCAGCCCGGAGAGAAAGGCGGAAATGGGGTCGCTTCCCGGCGGCTTTTTTCCATACCATGGATTGCCTTGATTGGGGTCCGGCCCCCGCCTGCTTTCCTCTTGATGGTGATGCTGTTCTTGCGGCTGCTCTGCCTGCTGATGAGGGGGGGCTTCCCGTTGGGTGTTCTCCCGATGGGGATTTTCCCGGTGGGGCGGGCTTTGGCGGTGGATGGGTTCCTCATCCGGCTCGGAAACCCTGGTATAGCTGGTTCCGTTCGGGATGTAACGGTTATACATGTTCTCCGCCCCCCCTTCCCTTGAAGAGTTGGAAGGCAACTCGGAGAACCCGGGAGAGCCGGGCGATTTGTACCGCCCGATCCACCTTGGCGTACCGCTCCTCCTTCAAAAATGGCCGCAGAGCCATCAGAAGGGCGGTTTTCTGGTCGTCGCCCTGGGCGAATTCGGAAAAAAGCTGCATGCCGGTCTGAATAAGCTGAGGGTCCACACTGCCCAGTGCCCCCATGATACTTCCGATATCCAGGGAGGGCGGGGCAGAGGGCGGAGCGGGGATGGCCGTGACAGCCGGAGCAGAGAAAACGGGTGGGGGAGAGGGCTCCGCCTGCGGCGGAGCGGCACTCTGGCCCGGAGAGCCAATGCTCTGAGCCAAGGCCATGATTTGGGCCATGGCGTCCTGATTGGACAGGATGGAGCCCAGCTTATCCTCAAATTCGCTCATGACCTTACCCCCTTTTCCGGTTTGTTATTTCGGGATATTCTTGTTGATGTTCTCTACCGTTTTGGCCCCCTCGGGGCTGTTCATCAGGTTCTGTACCATTCCCATCAGCTTGGAAGGGTCCCCCTTCATGGCGGCTTCGGCCGCCCCTTGCAGGCCTGCGCCGTTGTTTTGCTGAAGCATGGACATGAGCCTCTTTGCATCGGGTGAGTTCATCAGTCCCATGACCTGGTCCTTATTCTTGAGTAATTTCGCTGCCTGGGGCGAGTCAAAAATTTGGTTGGGCTTTTCCATATGCTGAGCCTCCCGTTTATCTTATGAGCCATCTTATGTGTCCTATCACAGGAAGGTGCCAGTTTAAAAATCTTCTGACCATAACGCACAAAGGGCGAGGTGAAGTTCTATGAAAATTCTTGTTTTTTCCGATAGTCACGGTTTGGCGGCTCCCATGCTGGATACCATCCGGGCTGAAGACCCCGATGAAGTTTTTTACCTGGGGGATGGGGCGGCTGATTTGGATTTTTTGCGCCGGGAACGACCCGGTATTCCCATCACCTTTGTGGGGGGCAATTGTGATCGGCTGGGGATTCCTGTGGAGCAGACGGTGGAGCGGGAGGGACGTACCTTCCTGCTTACCCACGGGCACACCTATTCGGTGAAGATGGGCCTCGGCGGCCTTCTTGCCCAGGCCCGCCGCCTGGGGGTGGATGTGGCACTGTTCGGACATACCCACAGACCACTCTGTGAACAGATGGAAGGCCTGTGGCTGATGAATCCGGGGAGCGTGGGCAGCCTATGCTCTTCCAGCTACGGGATAATTTTGCTTGAAAATGGAAGCGTGACATGCTACACTGACGCAAATGCCTAAAAGGAGAGAGAACCGATGTTAATGGCAATCGATGTTGGCAATACCAATATGACCTTTACCATGTTCAGCGCAGAGGGGCAGGTGGGAACCTTTCGCCTGATGACCGATGCGGACCGGACGTCGGATGAAATTGGCCTGACCGCCTGCGAGTTTTTTGAGCGATTTGGTCTGGAGCCGGAGGATGTGGAGGATGTGATTATCTCCTCGGTGGTGCCCCAGGTTATGCATTCCCTGACCAGTGCCATGATTAAGTATTTCGACAAAATACCCCTTGTGGTGGATGATACCATAGACCCAGAGCTGCCATATGGTATCGAGGGGAGCGAGGAGCGGCTTGGGCCCGACCGCTCGGTGGCCTGTGTGGCCGCCATCGCCAAGTACGGCGGTCCCCTGGTGGTGCTGGACTTTGGCACGGCGACCACGGTGGATGCCGTGGATGAAAGGGGATACTATTTGGGTGGTTGCATTACGGCCGGCCCCAAAATTGCCACAGATGCCCTCTTTTCTAAAACCGCTCTGCTGCCCAGAGTGGAGCTGGTGCGGCCCGATCATGTGATCGGCACCAACACCATTGAGCAAATTCAGGCCGGGGTGGTAGGTGGCTATGTGGGGTCCATTGAGTATCTAATCACCGAGATGAAGCGGGAAATGGGCCGGGAGGATGCCAAGGTGGTGGCCACCGGAGGTCTTGCCAAAATGGTGTCGAAAAATAGCCGGTTGATTGATGTTGTGGACCCCCAGCTTGTGCTGGATGGCCTGCGTATCCTCTACGAGAGATACAAGAAAAAATAACTACATAGACATACAACAGGGGGCCAGAGGAACTTTGGTCTCCTGTTGGCGTCTAAAAAGGAAAAGGAGGAATTTCTAATGAAACGATTTTGCGCCTTTGCCATGGCTGCCATGCTCCTGCTAAGCGGTTGTACCCCCGGGGCCGACCAAACCCCACCCCCCGACACCACCACCCCAATTCCTGCCCAGACACCGGCAGAGCCCAGCACCTTGCCTGTCCAAGTGGCCCTCTTTCTCCCCGATGAGGAAGCCCGGTATCTGGAAGTGGAAGAGGAAGAAATTCCATCCCTGGATGCTCAGAACTTGGTGGATGCACTGATTGAGCATGATGCCCTGCCAAAAGATGTGAAGGTTATTAGCTTTACAGAGAAAGTCCCTGCAACGTTGGACCTCTCCCAAGCATTTGGGGATGCTATGGGCACCACCGGAACCGCTGGGGAAAGAATGCTCTTCGGGGCGGTGGTCCATACCTTTTTGGATGGGTTTGGACTGGACGAGATAACGGTAACCTGCGAGGGGAAGACCATTGAAACCGGCCATGCCGTCTATGACGCTCCGGCCGCCTTTTCCTCGGGAGATTTGGAGTGGGATGACTGCTATTATCTCTATGCCGATGACAAGGGAAATTTGACTGGGGATGATGCCGAGGTGGTGTGGGAATGGGATACCGAGAAACGGGCCGAGCATAAGGAAACCTTGGATGCGATGAAGGCCAATTTCCAGTGGGGCTATGCCATTTTAAATACCTGTGGCACCCAGGTGCCCCTGACCCTGTCGGGCCAGGCCATCATACGTCTGGAAGGAAAGCTGGCCACCGATGTGGAACTGATTGCATTTCTTCGAAACTCGGAGCAGCCCCCCTTTTTCCAGGTAGAAATGGAGGATGGGGTTGTGACCCGTCTATACTCCCTGCCTGTGGGGGAATAAAGATAGGAAGGGCCTGTTGCGTATTGCAACAGGCCCTTCCTATCATATTTTAGGGGTTAGGGTCGGCAAAGTCGTCAAACTCGATCAGTTTGCCGCACCGTCTGCAAAAACCGGCATTTGCCTTTTCCCAATAGCATCCCCGAAAAAATTCACCGCAATAGGGGCACCGATTGGTGCGGAACATTAAAATGCCGGCAATCAGCAGAATCAGAAGGGAGAACAGAAGGAGAAGACCGCTCTTTATGGCGTTACTAACTAAGACAAGGATAGGGAATATAAAAACCAGAATAAAGCCTGTTTTGTGCTTTTTACGGCTTACATGTTTTTCCTGCATGGCTCCTCATTCCTCCTGGAGCCTTTCTGAAAAGTCCATGCACCCGTCCTTTTGGCAAACATTTTGCCATATATCGCTATTTTTACTTGGGATTCACCAAGGATTCCTGCGTAAAAATAGCTTGTCTGACCAAATTTTTGCTCAAAATTCCAGGTACAGCGACTTTTAGGAAAGGCTCTAATTTTCACCCCTGGCCGGTTTTACAACAGACCCGGAGGGTGCAGTTCTCGCAGTCTGGCTTACGGGCCATACAGACCGCCCGCCCGTGAAGAACCAGCCGATGGCAGAAGTCGTTGGACTCTTCGGGAGGGAGTACCTTACGCAGCTGGGTTTCCACCTTGCCTGGGTCCTTGGTGCCGTCGGTCAGGCCAAGCCGCCCGGAAATGCGGATGCAGTGGGTGTCGGCAATCACCACGCCGGGGACATGGTGAACATCCCCCAGAATGAGATTGGCGGTTTTCCTCCCCACACCGGGCAGGCTTAAAAGCTCGTCCATGGTGGCAGGAACCTTGCCGCCAAACCGTTCTAGCAGCATTTGAGAGGCCAGTACAATATCCTTTGCCTTGGCCCGGAAAAAGCCGGTGGAGTGGATAAGCTCGGCCACCTCGTCCATGTCGGCCCCAGC
>CAZHWK010000035.1:0-10081 GCA_964536405.1 uncultured Oscillospiraceae bacterium | reverse complement strand
ATTGCGGGCTGCGTGGCCAATGGTATTTCGGAGGAGGTTGCCAAAGCCATCTATCAGGAGATTTACGACTTTGCCAACTATGCCTTTAATAAGGCCCACGCCGTGGCCTACGCCGTGGTGGCCTATCAGACGGCGTGGTTTAAGTACCACTACACCCGGGAGTACATGGCTGCCCTTTTGACCTCGGTGCTGGACTCCCAGGACAAGGTGGCCGAATATATTGGGGAGTGCCGGGAAAACGGCATCCGCTTGCTGCCCCCCGACGTGAATGAGTCGGGTGCCACCTTCACTGTGTCGGAAAGCGGGGATATCCGCTTTGGCATGGTGGCCATCAAGGGGGTGGGCCGGGCGGTTATCCAGCGTTTGCTGGAGGAGCGGGAGCAAAACGGCCCCTTCACCACCTTTGAGGAATTTTGTGAGCGACTTTTTGATGCCGACCTGAACCGTCGGGTATTGGAAAGCTTAATTCGAAGCGGATGCTTTGACAGCATGGGCTATCGCCGTGCCCAGCTGATGGGAGTCTTTGGAACGGTGCTTGACGGTATCGGCCAGACCCGGAAGAAAAATTTGGAGGGGCAGGTGGACCTGTTCGGGGGTGGTCTGGAGGACCATGCTGTCCCGCCCGCCGTGGCCATGCCGGATGTACCGGAGTATTCCGTGCGGGAGCTAATGCGCATGGAGAAGGAAACCACCGGGCTGTATCTCTCGGGCCATCCCATGGACGAGTATAAGGTGTTGGCCCGCCAGCACCGGGCGGTTTCCATCGGCCGGATTTTGGCCGATTTTGACCGGCCGGAAGGCCCCGAAACCTTTGCCGACGAGCAAAGGGTGACGGTGGCCGGTGTTATTTCGGCAGCTAAAACAAAAACCACAAGGAACAATAGTCTGATGAGCTATATTACCCTGGAGGACGATACCGGCTCCATGGAGCTGCTGGCCTTCTCCCGGGTGCTGAACGAAAGCGGCTCCTATGTGCAGGAGAATATGCCCATTCTGGTGACAGGAAAAATCTCAGTGCGGGATGAAAAGGCCCCGCAGATTATGGTGGATAGACTTCAACCATTGGAGCATCTAAAGGGGCTGGAGTCTGTGGCCAAACCGGCCCCGGAACCCCGGCAGACACCGCTTGAAACAAAAGGAAAGACCCTGTATGTGAAGGTTCCTTCCGAAGCCGACCCCATCTGGAACAAGGTGAAAATTTTGTTTTCTATGTTCCCGGGGCAGGACCCGGCGGTGGTGATCTTTGCCGACACCCGGCGTAAGCTGGGGGCTGGCTGCCTGATCCACACTGCCCTGGTGGACCAGCTGCGGGAGTGGCTGGGAGAGAAACAGGTTGTGCTGCAATAAAGGACCTATTTGGAAGGGGGGACAACCCAATGAAAAAATTGATTGGCCTGCTATTTCATCGCTGTGTGGTGGTAGCCTTGGCCCTTTTTATCCAGGCTGGTGTTATTATTATCACCATTACCCAATTTAACAGCTCCTTTGTAGAATTTTATTGGGTTTGTATCACCTTTTCCATTCTGGCTGTGCTTTGGATTATCGGAAGCAAAAGCAATCCGGCCTATAAAATCGCCTGGATTATCCCCATTTTGGCCTTCCCCATCTTTGGCGGTATCTTTTACTTGATGTTTGGCGGCAGTCATCTTGGGAAACGAACCAAGCGCAAGCTGCAGGGCGTGGAAGCTGAAATGCGCCGTGAGTTGATGGGGGACTGTAAGGCGGAGTGCCTTGCTTCCCTGGGGGAGGATGCCGTTATCCAAGCCCGATATTTGGAAACCTACGGAATGTGCCCCGTTTACGGCAACACCGAAACCGAATACTTTCCACTGGGTGAGCTGAAATTTCAGGCCATGGTGGCCGAGCTGAAAAAAGCAAAAAGGTACATTTTCCTTGAGTATTTCATTGTGGAAGAAGGGGAAATGTGGAACACCATTCTGAAAATCCTGCTGGAAAAGGCCAAGGCCGGGGTCGAGGTCCGCATGATTTACGACGATGTGGGATGCTTGTTCACCCTGCCAAAGGACTATGCCGACCAGTTGGAGGCCGAGGGCATCCACTGTGTGGCCTTTAACCGTTTTATCCCGGTGCTGACCCTGCGCCTGAATAACCGGGACCACCGGAAGGTGATGGTGATTGACGGAAAGGTTGGATTTACCGGGGGCATTAACCTGGCGGACGAATATATCAACGCCAAGGTGAAGTATGGCCACTGGAAGGATGGCGGTATTCTCCTGCGGGGAGATGCGGTGTGGAGCATGGCGGTGGTTTTTCTATCCATGTGGCACCTTCAGAGGGATGAGGGAGAGGACTTTGAATGGTTTCGCCCTCCTCATGAAGAGCATCCGCTGGCCGAGGGCTATGTTCAGCCTTACACCGATAATCCGCTGGATGAAGAGCCAGTGGGACAGACGGTTTACCTCAATCTGATTTGCCGGGCTAAGTGTTATGTCTATATTATGACCCCCTACCTCATCATTGACGATGCCATGACCACCGCATTGGTGTCGGCTGCCAAGGGCGGGGTAGATGTGCGTATCATGACCCCTCACATTCCCGATAAAAAGGTAATCTTTGAGGTGACAAGAGCCCACTATGAGCCTTTGCTGGAGGCAGGGGTTCGTATTTACGAATATACTCCTGGCTTCTGCCATGCCAAAACCTTTGCCGTGGATGACCTGTACGGGGTAGCAGGGACAGTCAATATGGATTACCGCAGTTTGTTTCTCCACTTTGAGGACGGTGTTCTGCTGTTCAATCAACCCTCGGTCAAGGCCATCCGGGATGATTTTTTGAATACCCAGCAGATTTCTCAGCGCATTACCTTGAAGGATTGCCGCTCCCTGCCCTGGTGGCGGCAGCTTCTGCGGGATATGCTGCGTATTTTTGCGCCCTTGATGTAAAAAAGGACCAGGCCAAAGGCCTGGTCCTTTTGCTGTCTTATTTGGATTTTCGAACCTCACGGGCGGAGCGAATTTTTTCCCGCAGGTCATTGCCACGGCGGGAAACATCGCTCAGCCGCTGACTGAAGCGGTCGGAGCGCATACGGGCATAGCGGTTGCGGAACCGGCGGCTCTGGGTTTCGGCCAGGTCCAGAAGGGTATCATACTTTACCTTGAGGGCGGCCAGCTTTTCGCTTTCGCTCAAGGTATCGGAAACCTTGTCGTTGATGCCATCCAGAACATTCCCCAGCTTGTCGCTGACCTCGTCCAGCCGGTCGCCCAGCTCGGCCTTGGCCAGGGCGGTTTGAAGCTTGAGTTCCTGCCCGGCTACCTCCAGCTTGGCCATCAGCTTGGCGGTCATGGTCAGGTGACGGATGGTGGTGACCATATCTACCACCAGCAGGGTGGTGACAGACCCGGACAGGGTGTAGCGCAGCCATACCGGGATACGGGCAAAGAGAGAAACGATGTGGGGATGAATCAGAAAAATTGTGATGTAGGAAAGAATACCCCAGCACAGGGAAATTTGCAGACAGACCCGGCCTTTGATGTTAAAGGGTTTGTCACTGTAATCCCAGTATTTGATATGGGTGGTGGTTTCCAAAAACCAGCCTACCAGGTATTCCCAGGCACTCATGACCACGGTGGCGGTGACATAGAACAGCACCAGGTTGCCGGCCAAGGGGGCAAAGAATAAAATCATCAGCAGCACGCCTACCCCATAAATGGGGCAGATAGGGCCATAGAGGAAGCCACGGGCTACCCAGCGGCGTTCACCGATACAGCAATAGGTGGTCTCTACACACCAGCCGAGAAAGGAGTAGGTAATGAAGTAAAGAAAAAGCATGGTCAGCGGAATACCGCCGATGTATGGTTCTGCCATCAGGAATCCTCCTTTTCGGGGCGGGCGGTGAGCAACACGGTCAAAATGTCGTTGTAGATATGCTCGGGAGCGGCCTGGAACCGCTGGGCCAGAAGATTGGCCTGGGCTTCTCCGGCCACATATAGGGTGAGGGTAAAGAGGTTGCCATCGTTATCGTCCAGGGCCAGCTCCAAATCGAAGGCACCGTCCTGACGGGGGGTAACCTGGGCACGGACTTGGGCGGCCCGGCGCAAACGGCCATTCAGTCCTGCCAGGGCCTTGCCGCACTTCAAACGGACCGAGTAGGGGAGGGAGCTTTCTGTAATTTCGCTGTGGGACCGTCCCTTTTCGGTAATCTGATACAGGTCGTCCTCCTGGGTTAAGTGGCCGCTGGTAATCAGTTCGGAAACGGATTCAGCCAAAAGAAAATAATCCACCCCGCTGTCGCACAAGGCAAGATCGGTGAGCGTTGGCATATCGATGGGGGCCATCACACGGGCCATGAGGTAGAGAACAAGCAATTTCACATCCAGCTTATCATGAATAAAACCGGGTTGAGCCATGGCGTAGGCCCCCTTTCTATCATCCATTCTATCTATCATTATACTAGAATTTTGAATTGGTTACAAGGGTGATTTGGTCGCTCCATGGTCCAGCGGAGCGAGAGGGAGGGGGAAAGGCAGGGTAACTGGCGGCTTTCAGGCTTTTCTCCTTCTCTTCCTTGACAGGATAGGGGCAAAGAATTATGATGAAAGGAAAGAAAAGGAAGGTTGGGGCATCTTATGAAAAAAAGGACAATCCTATTAGGGGTTTTGCTGGGCAGTCTTCTGACGGCCTGCGGGGGACAGGCGGAGGTGACACCGTCTCAAGAACCAACGTTGGCACCCACGCCAACTCCTGCTGTGACAGCGTCACCGGAGCCAACGCCGTACGATGGCCCGGAAAATCCTTTGACTGGTATGCCCATTGAGGAGAAGTGGGTCAATGCCCGGCCGGTAGCGGTGATGCTGAATAATCTGGTGGAGGCGCAGCCTCAACAGGGGCAGTCCCAGGCGGATATCATTTATGAGGTGCTGGCCGAAGGCGGTATTACCCGAATGCTGGGGGTCTATCAAACGGTAGACGGGGTAGGCACCATTGGGTCGGTGCGTTCCGCCCGCACATATTACCTGGAGCTGGCTTTGGGGCATGATGCCGTGTATCTTCATGCCGGGGGAAGTCCGGATGCCTATGAAAAGATAAAAGCTTGGGGTGTGACGGCCTTGGACTGCGTGAACGGTCCCTATGAGGGTAAGGCACCTGGATCGAATCTGTTTTGGCGGGACTCTGACCGTATTCGGAAAAACGGAAAGGTACATAGTGTCGTCACAACTGGGGAGAGTATTTTGGAACGGTTTCCCACCTACTCCTTCCGGCAGGAGCATGAGGCGGATTACCAATATACCCAAGCGTTTACCGATGATGGTACACCAACCGGAGGTACCAATGCTTCGGTGGTGACAGTGCCGTACTCCAACTATAAAACCGGCGTGTTTACATATGATTCGCAGAGCAAAAAATATCTGGTTAGCCAGTATAAAAAACCCTATCTGGACGGGAATGACGGCCAGCAGGTGGCCGTGACCAATGTCTTGGTGCTTCAGACCGACTGCCACCCCATCAAGGGGGATGAGGCCGGACGGATGTCGGTTGATTTGGCCTCTGGCGGAAAGGGCTACTACGCCTGCGGCGGCAAGATAGAGGAAACCACCTGGTCCAAAGCCGGGCGCAACAGTCCCTTTGTGTATCGCACCTCTGACGGGGCTGAGCTTGTCCTGGGGCGGGGGAATAGTTATGTGAATGTCATTCCACTTAGTGCAAATGTTCAGGTCGAGTGAGGCCAGAATAGGCCCTGGCTCCGAAAGGGAAGAGAGTCAGAATGGAAAACAAAAAAGGTCCTCAGCCTAAGGTTGAGGACCTTTTTTGTTCTTTGGTCAAAGAGTGGGTTAGGGTACAAAACAAAAAGGACCAGTCCAAAGACTGGTCCTTTTGGTACGGCTGAAGGGATTCGAACCCCTGACCTTTTGGTTCGTAGCCAAACACTCTATCCAACTGAGCTACAGCCGCATACTGTTTGCTGAGAAGTTTTCCTCGTCAACAGCTTGATTATTCTAACACAGGAAAAAAGAAAAATCAACCCCTTTTTCCAAAAAAAATGAAAAAATTTTAAATGAGAGAAAATGGAGGGTATATAGAAGTAAACAGGGCGGAGCAACGCTCCGCCCTGTGCTGATCCTATCGTATGAATTAGCAACCGCAACCAGTATTGCAGCCACAGCCATTGTTGCAGCCACAACCGCAGCCACAGCTATTGCCACCCCAGCCGCCGCCACAGCAGCAGAAAATGATGATAATCAGGATAATGATCCAAAGGCAACCGCCGCCGCCGCCGCCAAATCCGCAACCGTTATTGCACCCCATAGTGAAGTACCTCCTCGATATAATAGAGACCCTTGCGGCCTCACTTCATTATATTCTATCGAGGGCACTTGGTGCGAAGAGAGGAAAAATCATCTCATGCGGATACTGGTGACAGCGGAGCGGGCCACATCCCCAACCGCCTTATCCAGGGCGCCGGAGGAGGTCAGATGGGTATAAAGTGTTTGGCCGGAGGTTTTCAGTTTGGCATCCATGGCGTAATAGGAAACGTAAACCACCTGGGCCCGGAGGAAAGGCTGCTCGGTGAGCTGCTTATGTTCCCTTGCCGTTAGCAGACCGACCTGCAAACCTTTTGACAGAGCGGTGTCCCAGGCGAAGTCGGCATACTCCCCACTGTCAGAGTAACCCAAGGCCCGCAGAACAAAGGTGATATATTCGGTGGCCCGAAGTTCCAAGTTGGGGCCGAATTCGGTTTCGCTGACCCCTTTGGTATAGCCCTGCTGGAAGGCATAGGCCACATAGCTTTGGCACCAGGCGGGTACATCGGCAAAGGGAGAAGTGGCAGTGGTGGCCAGAGCGGCACCTTCCTCCCCCAGAAGGCGCAGAAACATAATGAGCCCTTGAATGCGGGTGGGGACCTTCTCCAGGTCATAGCCCGAGCCATAGCCTGTGTCGCTGCCCTTGAACAGCCCCATCTGCTTCATGGCATCGGCCAGCATATTATAGTCGGGGGTGTTGCCGGAGGTGAGAGAATAGGCACCCTCCAAGGCCAGAACGGCCGTGTCTGATGTAATCGTGCAGGTGGCAACAGTCTGTTCTGCCACCAGATAACGGTGCTGAACTTGTAAAGTGGAAGTGGTTGTCACTTCTTGGCCCGACGTAGCATTCACCACGCAGCCCCGAGAAAAATCAAGTTGTGCGCTTCCGGCCAGAAGGAGCAGGGAGGAGCCGGTGCCCACCTGGATGATGTCCCCTTTTTTAAAGCGTTGATTTTGCAAAGAAGTGGATTTTTCGAGGGTGCCATCCAGCTCACCAAGGCGAAAATCGTAGAAAGAGGTTACCGCATCCAGGCTGTCTTTTGCCTGTTGATAGAGGGAGTCCTCCTGGGCTTGATAAACCTGTTCCCCCGCTGAAACCGCTTTGGGCAGGAAGGTCTTTTCCAAAAAGCCGAGGGAAATCAGCTCCTGTCCGGAAGGACTGTAAGCGGCCAACACAACCAGACTGCCCGCCAAAAGGAGGACAGCCAAGGTGAGAAGGGGACGTAGCAGCTTGTGTTTCATGGAAGTACCGCCTTACTCGGAAATCATGTAGGACAGGGCCAAAAGACTGTCGGAAAAGTGGACGTTTTCCACCACCAAATCGGTTAGGTGAAGACCAAGCTCCATGTTGGTAAAATTCCAAATACCCTTGACCCCCAGGCAGGCCAAACGGTTGGCTGTTTCAGCCGCCACGGTGGGGGGGACGGTAAGAATGCCGATGTCGACGGGGGTTTCAGCCAGACGGGTATTCAAATCCTTGGTGGCATAGACCGGAATGCCATGGATTTCAGTGCCCACAATTTTGGGGTCAATGTCATAGATGGCGGTCAGGTTAATGCCGTAATGGTCAAAGGGAAAGTTGGAGAGAATAGCCCGGCCCAAGTTACCGGCACCCAGCATCACAGCGGTGTGCCCATTGTTCATGCCCATAATATCGGCAATTTCGGTCAGCAGACTTTCCACATTGTAGCCGTAGCCCTGCTGACCAAACTCCCCAAAGCAGGACAGGTCCTGCCGGATTTGAGAGGCAGTCAGACCGGTGCGTTCCCCCAAGGCATTAGAGGAGATACGAACCACACCGCTTTGATGAAGGGCTTCCAGATGGCGGTAATAGCGGGGCAGACGCCGAATGACAGCGGTGGAGATTTTGTTGTTCTTTTTCAAGTGCGCTCAAACCTTCCGGAATAAAATAATGCTATGCAAGCCATAAAGGACCATAAATGTGCGGTTTTTTTCACTATGCAGCTATGCCACGTGGGGGGTGCTAAGAAGGATAACCTATGGCTGAATCTCATAATGAAAAATGATAATACAATAGTATACAGCATTGTGAAAAATGAAGCAAGACTTTGATAGAAGAAAAGAGCCGCCCTCAGGCGACTCTTTTCAGAATTCAGCAACATTTTAGTCATAATTAAACAAAGGGACTGCCATCCTCCAGCAGCACGGCATTTCGCATAAAGCTGAGAAAGGCCGGGGTCAAATGGGGGTTATGTTCCTTCAGGGTATCCAGCAAAAGGGCGGGATTTAGCCCGGGGTTTTGTGCCCGCACCACCATTTGAAGGGTCAAGGTATTATCCTTGACAGTGATTGTGTAAGAATGGATGAGGGGGATTAAATCCACCTCAGTAAAGCCACTTTTGGCCTTTTTGGATTTCTTCTGTACCACAAGGGCCTCTTGGCTGAGCATGGTTTCCAGCGTCTGGGCGGCTTCCTGTGTCAGGGGTTCTTCGTACTCCATCGTGACGGTATAATCCACCCACGCAAGAGCCTTGACCGGTTGTTGGGCATCATAGCAGCGCAAAACTTCAATTCCCTCGGGAAGGGCGGAATTAAGTTTTGCGGGAACCTCCTCCAGGTCGGCCCCGCCTACCAGGCCAAATTCCAAAATTTCACATTGGCTGGCGTAACCAACCGACAGGGGAAGGGCGATGGAAACGAAAGCGTGGGGATTAAACCCCTCGGTGTGCTTGATGGCAATTCCAGCACGCAGGAAGGCACGCTGGAAGGTGCGCATCAAATCCAGATGGGAGATAAACCGGGCACGGCCGGTTTTGGCAAAGAGCAATCTCTGGTCAGGCATCACACACACCTCCGCACAGCAGTTTATTGGCCCCGCAGCCGGTACACTGTTTCCGGCAGTCGGGGGTAATGGCGGCCCGGTAGCACTGCTCCCGCTCCCGCCACAGGTAATCGGCACTCACCCCGCAGGAGAGCATATCCCAGGGGAGAATTTCCCCAAATTCTCTGGTTCGGTTTGCATAGAAGGTGGGGTCCAGCCCACATTCCTCAAAGGCATCCAGCCATCTCTGAAGGTCAAAATATTCGCTCCAGGAGTCGAACTTGGCCCCCTTGCGCCAGGCGGCTTCCACCGCATCGGCCAGCCGCCGGTCACCACGGGCAAAGACGGCCTCCAAAAAACTGGTGTCCGGGTCGTGCCAATTGTAGACAATGGCACGGGTCTTGATGCTCTCCCGCAGGAGGTTCACCCGGCGCAGATATTCGTGCCGCTCCACCTGGGGCTCCCACTGGAAGGCGGTGTGGGGCTTGGGCACGAAGCAGGCGGTGGACACCGTGATGCGTACGCTTCGGGAGCGGTTGGGGGTATGTTCCCGCCAGCATTGATAGACCTTGTGAGCCAAATCGGCAATGCCCAGCACATCCTCATCGGTTTCGGTGGGAAGGCCCAGCATGAAATAAAGCTTGACCGAGCTCCATCCGCCGGAAAAGGCGGTGGCGCAGGAGCGAAGAATTTCTTCCTCTGTTACATTTTTGTTGATGGCGTCCCGGAGCCGTTGGGTGCCCGCCTCGGGGGCGAAGGTCAGCCCCGCTTTACGCCCCTTCTGAAGCCGGTGCATCAGCCCGGTGGAGAAGTTATCAGCCCGGAGGGAGGGCAGGGAGAGGTTGACCCGATTAGGTTCACAGAAATCAAGCAGTTCGTCACAGAGCTGCTCCAAGGGGCGGTAGTCGCTGGTGGACAGGGAGGAGAGGGTCATCTCCTGATAGCCCGAGTCGCGGCAGGCGTCGATGCCCTGCTGGGCGAGCAGCTGGGGGGAGCGGGCCCGGACGGGGCGGTAAGCATACCCGGCCTGGCAGAAGCG
>CAZHWK010000034.1:0-10153 GCA_964536405.1 uncultured Oscillospiraceae bacterium | reverse complement strand
CCCGGGAGAGCGGAAGGAGGCTGTGAAAAAGTCCTGCCAGCGGACCTTTCAGGCCCTGCGCATCGATGTGAACAGCGAGTTTGAGGTTCTGGAACAGTTTTTGGAAAGTCTGCCCCGGGTTTTGGACCGGGGTGGCCGGGCCGCCATCCTCACCTTCCACTCCGGGGAGGACCGCTTGGTCAAAAAATCCTTCAAAGCCCTTCAGCGAGCGGGTGTGTACAGCGAGGTTTCCACAGAGGTTATCCGCCCCTCTGCCCAGGAGTGCGCCCAAAACAGCCGTGCCCGTTCCACCAAAATGAGGTGGGCCATCAAGGCGGAATAAAGGGTGGTGACCCGGTGCAGGAAGGCTGTAACCTTTTTCCTGCTTATCCTGTTGTACCTGCCGGGGCCTTTTGGCGGTGCAGTTCATGATGCTTGTGGGAGTGGGGGAAGGAGGGCAAAACCACGGTCCGGCCCCTAAGGAATCAATCAAAACCTGTGTTCCGGACGGTTTGGCCAGGAACACAGGTTTTTTAACGCTGCTTCGGGACAAGAAGGGAGCCTTCTGGAAAAACGGACCGGCTCCCAGGGTAACAGTGGGACCAAAAGGGCCGGATAAGGTCCCGAAAAAGAATGGCTTGCATACACAGGGGGCATTATTGTACAATACAAAAGCCAAAGATAGGGAGGAGGGAAATGAGTTGCGCATCGGAATTGTGGAGGACGACAACACATATCGGGGTATGCTGGCTGATTTTGTCCGTCAATACGGCGAGGAGCAAAACATAGCCTTTGAGGTATCCCTCTTCACAGACGGACTGGAAATGATAACGGACTATAAGCCGGAGTACGACATTATCCTTCTGGATATTGAAATGCCAAATCTGGACGGTATGCAGACCGCCCAGCAAATTCGAGCGAAGGACGCCGATGTGGTGCTGATTTTTGTCACCAACATGACCCAGTATGCCATTCACGGCTACTCGGTACGGGCCTTTGACTATGTGCTAAAGCCCATCAGCTACTATCAATTCTCGGTGAAGCTGGCCCGGGCCATTGACCTGGTCAACCAGCGTGCTTCGGGCCAGATTACCCTGATGCTGGCCGATGGCATGGTGCGCCTGAAAACCAGGCAAATCTACTATGTGGACATTCAGAACCGCCAGCTGCACTACCATACCGAGCTGGGGGAGTTTGTCATTCGGGGCACCTTGCAAAGTGCCGAGGATGAGCTGTCCAAATATCATTTTGTTCGCTGCAACCATTGGTATCTGGTCAATCTGGCCCATGTGGACCAGGTGCGGGAGGATACGGCCGTGGTGGCGGGGAACGAACTGGAAATCAGCCGCCGGAACCGTAAGGCGTTTTTAAAGGCCCTGACGGACTATCTTGGGGGCGGTGTGTAATGGGGATGGAATTTTTTGCCCTGATGAGCTGGCCTGCCCTTTGGCTGACCTGCCTGGTTTTTGCCGTCTCCCTTCGTAAGCGGGGAAATTTTTTGTGCAGGATTATTCTGTTTGCCCTTGTCAGTGTGCTGTTGGGCATTTTTTTTGCCAGAGTTACCCCCACATGGCCCCAAATTCCGGCACGTTTTCTCTATGCCACCGTCTTTTTTTTGGCCTGCACCCGTATGGGATGGAGGCCCACCATGTACGGAGGGGTTTGGGTGACCGTCATCCAGCAGTTTTCTGTGGAGCTGCTTCTATGTGCCTACTTCCGCTGGCAGCCCGCCTTCCACGTTGGTGTGTGGGGATGGATTTTGGCCGTGCTCTCATTTGTGGGCAGTCTGGCCGTCATCGGCCTGACCCTGGCCAGATGGATGCCGGTGGATGGGAGCTATGAGGTGGGCCCCCGTCAGCTCAGCTCGGCCCTTTTCCTGCTGGTTCTCTTTGTGGCCCTGGCCTATCTGTTGCTCCATGGAATAGAGGATCCACCCCTTTTCTATGTCCTGACCATCGTGTTGGCCCAGCTTTTTTGCATCAATATGCTCTATCTCCAAGATGCCCTGTTTCGGAAAAGTGCTATGCGCCATGAACTGCAAACCTTGAACCGCATCTGGTACGAGCAGAAGCAGCAGTATCAGCTGGCCAAGGATACCATTGCCATCATCAACCACAAATGCCACGATTTGAAGCATCAGATTGCGGCCATGCGGGCCATCTCGGGTCCGGAGGAGCGGGAGAAGTACCTGGAGGAAATTGAACGCTCGGTGGGCATTTATGATTCCATCTATCAAACGGGCAATGAGGTGCTGGACACCGTCCTGACCGAAAAAAGCCTGTCCTGTGAGGCCAGGCACATCACCATGAGCTGTGTGGCCGACGGGAGCAAGCTGGACTTTCTGGACCCGGTGGACCTGTACTGCATTTTGGGCAATGCCCTGGATAACGCCATGGAGAGCGTGCAGGACTTTGAGCCCGAGGATCGGCGCATCATTGACCTGCTTATCTGTGCCGAGCGGCAATTTTTGACCATCCGGGTGGTCAACCCCTTAAGCGGACAGCTTACTTTCCAGGACGGCCTGCCCCTGAGTACCAAGGGGGACGATGCTTACCACGGCTTTGGTCTGAGAAGCATCCGCCATACGGTGGAGAAATACGGTGGCTGTGTCAACGTGGGTGTCAAAAACGGCTGCTTTGGTCTAAGCATTTTGATCCCTTATTCCTAGTGAATGAATATGTTCTAAATACCGCCACTTTTTATGCTTATTGCACAAAAAGTGGCGGTATTTTTTGTAATAACAAAAACCACTTATGCCATGAAACTGACCACTTGGGCAAAGTGGGTTGCCTTTTTTTCGTTTCATTGGAATAATAACGATACAAAAAGTGCTGGGGGTGTGTCTGCCTCCGGCGGGATTGAGAGCAGAGTGAGGAACAGCAATGCGAATAGATATTTCCCTGAACGACAACTGGATCTTTACCGGCCCTGACGGGAAAGCGTGTGAGGTCAACATCCCCCACACATGGAACGGGAAGGACGGCCAGGACGGCGGAAACGATTATCAAAGAGGGACCTGCTGCTACCGCAAGCAGCTGCCCTGCCCCGACTTTCGGGCAGAGGACCAGCGGGTCTATCTGGAGTTTCAAGGGGTGAATGCCTCGGCCCGGGTTCGTCTGAACACAGCCGAGGTTTGCCGCCATGATGGAGGATACTCCACCTTTCGGGTCGACGTTACCGACTTCTTAAAACAGGACAATGAGCTGGAGGTGCTGGTGGACAACAGTGTCAACCGCACCGTCTACCCCCAAAAGGCCGACTTTACCTTCTACGGCGGCATCTATCGGGATGTGTTTCTGCGCATCGTGTCCAAGGACCACTTTGATTTGGACTTCTGGGGCAGTCAGGGCGTGAAGGTGACCGCCACCCCACAGGGGGATGCCGGCAAGGTGGAGGTGGACTGCTTCCATAACGCCGCCGACGCTCGGGTGGAGGTGACCATCTGTGACCGAGACGGGACCGCCGTGGCCCACGGGGAGGGGGAGCATATCGCCCTGACCATTCCCCAGGTCCGCCTGTGGGACGGGGTCAACGACCCGTATCTCTACACCCTGTCGGCCCGGCTGATGCGGGGAGATGAGGTGCTGGACGAGGTTCGGACCCGCTTCGGGGTGCGCAGTTTCTATGTGGACCCGGACAAGGGCTTCTTCCTAAACGGACGGCACTATCCCCTTCACGGGGTTTCCCGCCATCAGGATCGGCCCGACATCGGAAACGCCATCAGCGAGGCCCATCATCGGGAGGATATGGAACTGGTGCGGGAGCTGGGGGCCAACACGGTGCGCCTGGCCCATTATCAGCACGACCAGCGTTTCTATGACCTGTGTGATGAATTCGGCATGATTGTGTGGGCCGAAATTCCCTATATTTCCGAGCATATGAATGAAGGCCGGGAAAACACCATCACCCAGATGAAGGAACTCATCTATCAAAACTATCACCACCCCAGCATTGTGACCTGGGGCCTTTCCAATGAGATTACCATCTCCACGAAAGATAAGCGGGATATGCTGGATAACCACCGGGTGCTCAACGAGCTCTGTCACAAGATTGACCCCACCCGCCCCACCAGTCTGGCCTGCTATGCCATGTGCGGGCCCTTCAACCCGGTGGCCCACATCACCGATTTGGTGTCCTGGAACCTGTATCTGGGCTGGTATGTGCCCGGTTTCTGGCTTAACGATGCCTTTATGCGCCTGTTCCACAGGTGCTATCCCAAGCAGCCGCTGGGCTTTGCCGAATACGGGGCCGAGGGGATGCCTAATCTGCACGCCTCCAACCCCCGCCGGGGTGACCACACCGAGGAGTACCAGGCCAAGTATCACGAGTACATGCTGGAGTGCTTTGACCGCCATCCCTTCCTGTGGTCCACCCACGTTTGGAACCTGTTTGACTTTGCCGCCGATGCTCGGGACCAGGGTGGCGAGCCGGGCATGAACCACAAGGGCCTGATTACTTTTGACCGCAAGACCAAGAAGGACGCTTTCTACCTCTATAAAGCCTGGTGGAGCCATGAGCCCTTCGTTCATATCTGCTCCAAGCGTTATATGGACCGGGCCGAAAGTCAGACCACCGTCAAGGTTTACTCCAATCAGCCCAAGCTCACCCTTCTTGTCAATGGCAAGCCTGTGGAGGAGCAGACGGGCAAGCATGTGTTTACGTTCCGCATTCCCCTCGATGGCGAGGTCAAAATAGAGGCCAAAGCCGGACAGTACCGGGATACGGCCATGGTGCGCCGGGTGGAAAAGCCCAATCCGGCCTATACCCTTCAAAAGAAAAAAAGCAAGAGCCAGAACTGGGTGTGACCAAACCGCCATACTCCAAGGATAGCTCAGAAGGAGGACCCCATGAAGTCAGAGCCAAAGGCGTCAACAGGGCTGAACCGGGCAAAGCCCTATCAGCTGGTACTTTTCCCGTTCAACAACGGCGCCACCAATGTCTACTATATCCTCACCTCGTCCTATATTGCCTACTACGGCGGCGTGCTGGGACTGCTGGTGGTCTTTGCCACCACCATGGTCACGGTCATGCGTCTGTTCGACGCTGTGACCGACCCCATTATCGGCGCCCTCATCGACAAGACAAACGGGAAGTTTGGTAAGTTCCGGCCCTTTATGCTGCTGGGCAACATCATTATGGCGGTCAGTTCGGTGCTGCTTTATTTCGGCACCCAGTTTGTCCCCACCTCCATGATGTGGCTGCGCTATACCCTGTATATCCTTTTTTATGCCATCTATGTTATCGGCTATACCTTCCAGACCTCGGTGACCCGTTCGGGTCAGACTGTGCTGACCAACGACCCCCAGCAGCGGCCCATGTTTACCGTGTTTAATCTGGTGGCCAGCATGATTGGCATGGGTGCCATCCAGTTTTTGGCCCCCATTCTTCGCTCCAACGTGGGCGACTATACCACCCAGAACTTCTTTAATGCCCTCATTCCCCTGGCCATTATCATCTCTTTTGTCCTGACCATCCTGGCCATGATTGGCATTTGGGAAAAGGACCGTCCCGAGTACTTTGGTCTGGGCGGGGAGGAGAAGCAGAAGGTCAGCGTGCGGGAATATGTGGCTCTGGTGCGGGCCAACCAGCCCCTTCAGCGGCTGATGGTGGCCGGTGCGGGCTGTAAGCTGGCCCTGGCCATCGCCACGAACACGGCGGTTTTGTGCATGCTCTATGGCGGCATGATGGGCAACTACGACGGACTGTATCTGCCCATGATGATTTTGGGCTATGTGTTCTCGGTTCCCTTCTTCGTGCTGACCATCCGTACCTCGCAAAAGCATGGACAGAAGGCATCCCTCATGCGTTATGTGGCTGTGGCCCTGGCGATGTATGCAGGGGTTCTGGTGCTTCTGTTCCTGTGGCAGGAAGGCAACCCCGCTTTCCAGCTCAGCCTCTTTTCCGATGGGCATCTGTCCATCAATCTGTATACCGTGTTGTTTATTCTCTTTTTCGGAGTTGGCTATGGCGCTTACTACGCCACAGCGGATATGCCCATTCCCATGGTTGCCGACTGCTCGGACTACGAGACCTATCGTTCCGGTCAGTATGTCCCCGGCATCATTGGAACCCTGTTCTCCCTGGTGGATAAGCTGGTCTCCTCCCTAAGCTCTACCGTGGTGGGGCTTGCCGCCGCAGCCATCGGCTTCCATGCCGCACTGCCCGGCGGGGACGACCCCTTCCGTGAGGGTATGAACTGGGTGGTCATCATCCTGTTCTGCGTGGTGCCTATGCTGGCCTGGATTGCCACCCTGGCCGCTATGAAAGGCTATTCCCTCACCGGGGAGCGTATGAAGGAGATTCAGGCTGTCAATGCTGTACGCAAGCAGGCCATCGCCTCCGGTATGCCCGTGGAAGAGGCCATGCAGACTTGGGTCAGCGCCCAGGATGTAGCGCAAAAGCCCGTTCCGGAAAATAGAAAAAGCAAATAAAGAGAAGGATAAAGGAGAAATGATGCAATGTTCATGAAAAAAGCCATGTGGCGTGGCCTTTCGGCCCTGTTCGCCTTCGTTCTGGCCCTCTCCAGCATCGCAGGCAGCCTTGCCGAGGCATACAGTGTCACCATCGACACCGCCTTGGGCACTCAGAGCGAGGTTTTCGTTTCTGAAAACACGCCCGAAGATCCCCTGTATGACAAGTTTACTCCCCCTGCCGAACTGCTCAATGAGGACGGCACCGGGAATTCCAAGGCCCTGATTCAGGCCGCCATTGACCTCAACCGCCGTGAGGTGGCCGAGGGCAGCGTCCTGCTCAAGAACGACAACAATGTCCTGCCCCTGTCCGGTGGCTCCAACGTCACCCTGCTGGGCATCCGTTCCCACATTAACCTGCTTGGCTCTAACTTCGGCGTGGGTGCCAAGGGCGGCTTCATCTCTTTGGAGCAGGCTTTGAGCGAGAACCGCACCGACTTTGCAAACCACATCGTGAGAACCCGTGGCAGTGGCAGCTACGGTGACGATGTGGCCATCACCCCCACCATTAGTGGCTGGAGTGGCGACGAGTTCGATTTTGAGGGTGCCGGCTTCAACCTGAACCCCACCATGATCGACATCTATGCCCAGTTGGATAAAGTTTATCCTCATGCTGAAAATGAAGGTGCTCTTGAGGTCTATAATCCCGGGGAGCCTTCGGTCAATGAGATTGCCGGGGTTAACCCCAGCTACAAGGACAGCTTCCTTCAGTATGGCGATGCCGCCATCGTGGTGGTTGCCCGTCCCAGCGCCGAGTCCATTGACTATCTGCCCGGCGGTGTGGCCGACGGCGTGAACTTTGAGCACGGTGAGCCTCTGTCCCTGACCCAGAACGAGCTGGATGCCATTGAGCTGGCCAAGGAATGTTCTGACAAGGTTATCGTTCTGATTTCCAGCTCCACCTCGGTGGAGATCGGCACCCTGAAGAACGACCCCGAAGTGGATGCCATTATGTGGATTGGCGCTCCCGGCTGCTACGGTATGCTGGGCGTGGCCGACATTCTGTGTGGCCGTACCAGCCCCTCTGGCGGCCTGTTCGATATTTTTACCACCTACAATATGTCCGCCCCTGCCATGCAGAATATGGGCCGGTATTTCTACACCAACACCGAAGAGGAGATTACCCGTCCCGGCGGCGTTCTGGGCTTTATTCCCGGCGCTTATCTCATTGAGGCTGAAGGTATGTACACCGGCTACCGCTACTATGAGACCCGCTACTATGATGCGGTGCTGGGCCGTGGCAATGCCACCTCTCCTGTGGGTGCCTATGCTTCCGACACCGAGTGGAACTATGCCAACGAGGTTACCTATGGCTTTGGCTATGGCATGAGCTACACTACCTTCGGCTTTGACTTTGATGGCGAGCCTGTTTTCGATATTTCCGTTGACCCTGAAACCGGTGCTCCCAATGCGTTTGCAACCTTCAACGTGAAGGTGACCAACACCGGCAATGTGCCCGGCAAGACCCCCGTCCAGATTTATGGCCAGGCCCCCTATACCGTGGGTGGTGTGGAGAAGCCTGCCATTCAGCTTTTGAATTTTGAGAAGAGCCGTACCCTGGCCCCCGGCGAGTCTCAGGTGGTGCCCGTGAAGGTGGACCTGCAGTACATTGCCAGCTATGACGAGAGCCACGATAATGGCGACGGCACCTTTGGCGCCTACATCATGGATCCCGGTAGCTACTACTTCTCGGTGGGCAACGGCGCTCACGACGCTTTGAACCACATCATGGCCGCTCAGGGCATGGATGCATCCAAGATGTCCGGCACCGGCAATGCCAGCCAGTCCTATGTGAAGAATATTACCGAGGATTTTATCTCCAAGACCCTTTTCTCGGTGTCCAAGACCGGCTACCCCATCTCCAACCAGCTGCCCTATGCCGACTGGAACTACTATCAGCCCGGCGAGGTCACCTATCTGACCCGTGCCGATTGGGCCGGTACCTTCCCCAAGACCTATGACCAGATGACCCTGAATAACGAGCAGCTCATTCAGAACCTCAATGGTAAGACCTATGCTCTTCAGACCGGCGATGACACTTCCGACATCAAGTGGGGCCAGGATAATGGTATCCGCTTCTATGAGATGTTCGGTGTGGACTATGACGATCCCAAGTGGACCCAGCTGCTGGATCAGCTGACCCTGGAAGAGGCCATGTATATCTTCTCCTTCGGCGGCCCCTCCATCCCCGGCGCCGACTCCATCGGAACTGTGGAAACCTACATGACCGAGAACGCCGGTAACGGTATTGCTGTGAACCTGAATGCCTCCAAGGACCCCAACGCTCCCTGGGCCATTCCCGCCAGCGATCCCAACGGCAACTGGCATCCCCAGGTCTTTGCCAATGCCCCCATGGGCGCATCCACCTTTAACCCCGAGCTGATGCGTGAGCTGGGCGAGTTCACCGGTGTGGAGTCCCTGTTCACCGGCATCAACATTCTGTGGGGCCCCGGCCTGAACACCCACCGTCATGCCTACAACGGCCGTAACGGCGAGTACTATTCCGAGGATCCCGTCCTGTCCGGCGTGGCCGCTATGGAGTTTGCCGTTGGCGCTCTGGATTACGGCCTGGTGGCCGCTCCCAAGCACTATGCGTTCAATGACCAGGAGTCCGAGCGTGGCGGCGTGTCCCCCTATATGACCGAGCAGCGTGCCCGTGAAATCGAGCTGCGTGCCTATCAGATTGCCTTCGAGGCCACCAAGTACGACACCGAGGACCATGATGCCGGTATGCGTGGTCTGATGACCTCCTTCTCCAAGATCGGTTCCATCGAGTGTACCACCAGCGAGGGCCTGATGACCGAGATTCTGGCCAACGAGTGGGGCTTCATCGGCTATGCCGTCACCGACATCTATGACGACGTGGACCTGTGGTCCGCCGTGCTGAATTCCGGCACCACCTGCTTTGACACCCGTGGTCAGTCCGGCTTCTACGGCAGCACCACCCTGAGCAGCTCCTTCCTGTTTCAGGCCCTGTCCGAGGGTGTTGTTCTGGACGCCAACTTCATCGATGGCGATGCAAACCTTCAGGCCAAGCTGAAGGAAGCCGTTCACAAGAACATCTATGCCTGGACCGTGAGCCACCTGATGAACCGCTACAACAGCACCACCCGCATTGAGAAGGCTCCCACCTGGTGGCGTACCGCCTACACCAGCGCCATTGCCGTTTCCGGTATCCTGACTGTGGGCTGCGCCGTGATGTATGTTGTGTCCGGAAAGCGCAATAAGAAAGAGGGGTAATGGATATGTCAGTATTTATGAAAAAGCAAGCTTCTGCCTTTTATTTGAATGCCATCGCCGCTGTTTTAGGTGTGGTGGGCACCGTTTCCATGGTCATGTCCAGCACCATGAACAGCGCCTATGCACTCAATTCCTTCACTAAAACTCTGCTGTTTGCCATCTGTGGCATTCTTTTGGTCGGTTTGGCCATTTATGCCCCCAACCGCTGGGGTAATCACGATTATGTCAGCACCCTGTCTGTGCTGGGCGCCATTGGCCTGTTTTCCGCCGTCATCGGCAATGTGATCAGCGAGCGTGTGATGCTGATTTCCGGCCTGTTTTCCTTTAACTCGGGCAACACTGTCGGTTGGAGCGTGTTTTATGTCAGCGTGGTCTGCCTGGCCAGCCTGCTGGTCGCCATCATCCTGCTGATTGTGGGTGCGTTCCTGAAGTCTGTGAAGGAAGGCTAAGCCACCCATCCTTTA
>CAZHWK010000033.1:0-10329 GCA_964536405.1 uncultured Oscillospiraceae bacterium | reverse complement strand
GGGAAGGGCCTGCCCTAAATCGTCGGGGTAATCCTTCCCGTCCATGTTCACATGAAAGCAGACAAAGGGAATGGCTTTGGACGCAAAATATTCTTTGGAAAGGTCAGCAGTGGAACAACAGGTGATTTCATATGTGTGCATATTGGGGATGCCTCCTATGTCAAACTACAGATAGACCACAACTTGGTACATCAGAAAAAAATGCACCACGGAGCCAAGTAAAATAAACACGTGAAAGATTTCGTGACAGCCGAATTTGGGATTGTTGCGGCCCGGCCACTTCAGTGCGTAAAGCACGCCCCCGGCGGTATAGAGCAGCCCTCCGGCCAGCAGCAGAGCCATGCCCTGGAAGGGGAGAACCTGGGACAGGGGATAGATGGCGAAGATAGCCATCCAGCCCATGAAGAGGTAAATGCCAGCCGTGAGCCAGCGGGGCGCCATAATCCAGAGGATGGACAGCACAATTCCTGCCACAGCCAAGGCCCAAATGGCCCCAAACAGTCCCCAGCCCAAGGCCCCACGAAGGCCCAGAAGGCAAATAGGAGTATAACTGCCTGCAATGAGCAGGTAAATGGAGGCGTGGTCGTACCGCCGCAGGTTCATTCGCCCCCGAACCGAGGTGTTGATACAGTGGTACAGGGTGCTGGCCGTATATAGGCCAATCATGGAAAGGCCATATATGGCGCAGACCGTGATACGCAGACCACCGCCCAAAGAGAAAGCCCGCATGAGCAAAAATAAGGTGCCCAGCAGCCCAAGGGCGATGCCCACACCGTGAGTGATGGCCGACCAGGGCCGCAGGCCGTCATAGGGATTTCGGCCCTGTTCCCCTTTGAGCTTTTTGGCTTTTTGACGGGGGTGGCGGGGGCCAGAGAAGGAAGACTGATTGTGCATAATTTCATCCATTTTTATCACCTGGTGGATATTTTACCACAAATGCGTAGCGTTTCGTGGTATATTGGCATCGTTTTCGATTCTTTCCGGAGGAAAGGAGCAAATCGTGCCATCCTAATGGTATAATACCTACTTTACAGGTATTATACCACAGGTGATGGGGGAATATCAATATGCTTATGATGAAAAGTAATATTAAAAATTAGATTGAATACCGTCGAAAAAAGGAAAAAGCCGTCCCTCGGTGAAGAGGGACGGCTTCTATTTGTGCCAATTAGGCCCGGGCGGCCTTAGCCATCTCCACCAGCTGAGCGAAAGCAGCCTTGTCATGGATGGCCATCTCGGACAGCATCTTCCGGTTGATGGTCACGTTGGCCTTCTTCAGGCCATTCATAAAGGTGGAATAGTTCATGCCGTTCATTTTGCAGCCGGCATTGATACGGGCAATCCAGAGCTGACGGAAGTCACGCTTCTTCAGCCGACGGCCGGTGTAAGCGTACTTCAGGGACTTCATGACCTGCTCGTTGGCCATCTTGAAGTGCTTGCTCTTGGCGCCCCAGTAGCCCTTAGCGAGCTTAAGGATTTTATTTCTTCTCTTGCGCGTCATCATCGCGCCCTTGACTCTAGCCATTGTTCAAAAGCCTCCTATGTTAACGTAAATGTTCTTATTTGTAGAGAATCATGCGCTTGATAGCGGACTCGTTGGTCTTGTCAGCATAGGCGGTACCACGCAGGGCACGCTTGAGCTTAGTGGTCTTGCCGTGGCCGTTGAGCAGGTGGCGTTTCTTGGTCATACCACGCTTCACCTTGCCGCTCTTGGTGAGGGAGAAGCGCTTCTTAGCGCCACTATGAGTCTTGATTTTAGGCATCGTTCGTCGTCTCCTTATTTGATTTCTTCGGTTCCTTATTGATTTTGGGAGCCAGGAAAATGGACATATGCCGGCCATCCAGCTTGGGGTCCTTCTCCATGGTCGCCACTTCCCCGCATTGCTCCGCAAATTTGAGGAGCTGGCCTCTTCCGATATCGGTGTGGGCCATCTCTCGGCCTCGGAAGCGCACCGTCACCTTGACGCGGTTGCCCTCGGCGAGGAATTTTTGGGCGTTGCGCAGCTTGACATTAAAGTCACCCACATCAATGCTGGGGGACATACGCACTTCTTTGATTTCAACGACGTGCTGATTTTTCTTGGCCTCTTTTTCCCGCTTGGTCTGCTCGAACCGATACTTGCCATAGTCCATCAGCTTACAGACGGGAGGAGTGGCATTGGGAGAAATCTTCACCAGGTCCAGATCGGCCTCCATGGCCTTTTCCAGGGCAGCCGCAGCCGACATTACGCCGAGCTGGTCGCCGGCCTCGTTAATGAGACGAACCTCTTTGTCCATGATTTCGTCGTTGATTTGATGACCCATGTTACTGATACGAAAGCACCTCCTACGCAAAATAAAAAACGGATACCTCGAAAGGTACCCGACCGCATACGCCAGCACTTCACCCATAGTCTGGGCGATAAGTCTGTCATATAAACCGAGCGACCCCATGGCCGTCGGTGAGGAGGGGAACCTTCCTGCTTTGTTGTGCCTTGGTAGTATATCACCTGGAAAGCCCATTGTCAAGTACGAATTTCCTAACCGAAAGGAGTTGACTGTGGGAGCCCTCCTTCTTGCCAAGGCTTCTTTCCCGTGATATAATCCTTTATTAATCAAAAATGAGGGAGGCACGCATAGATGAACACAAAATTACTTCGCCTTTTAGAGGATGATTGTACCCTGACCCCCGCCCAGCTGGCCGCCGCCGCCGACATGACCGAGCAGGCCGTGGTGGAGGAAATGGCCGCCATGGAGAAAGATAGAACCATTTTGGGCTACAAGGCCGTGGTGGATTGGGACCGCACCCATCTGGAGTCGGTGACTGCCCTCATCGAGGTCAAGGTGACCCCTCAGCGGGGGGACGGCTTTGACCGCCTGGCCGAGCGCATCTATCAGTTTGACGAGGTGGAAAGCGTCTATCTCATGTCGGGGGCCTTTGACTTCACGGTGATTATCTCGGGCCGAACCTTGAAGGAAGTGGCCCACTTCGTGGGAGAGCGGCTGGCCCCGTTGGAGGATGTGACCGGAACGGCCACCCATTTTATTCTGCATAAGTATAAGGAAAAGCACGTCATCTTTGAAAAACAGCCCCGGCAGGAAAAGGAGTTCATCTTCACATGAATTACGAGCATGTATTGTCCCAGCGGGTTCAGGACTTGAAGCCCTCGGGCATCCGCAAGTTCTTTGACCTGTTGCAGGAGCTGGACGACACCATTTCCCTGGGCGTGGGGGAGCCGGATTTTCAAACCCCCTGGCACATCCGGGATGCGGGTATCTACTCCCTGGAGAAGGGGTTCACCCGCTATACCTCCAATGCCGGTCTGATGGAGCTTCGGCGGGAGATTTCCGGCTATATGCACCGCCACTATGCACTGGATTACGACCCCAACAGCCAGATTTTGGTTACCGTAGGGGGGAGCGAGGGCCTGGACCTGGCCTTCCGCAGCCTCATTGACCCCGGGGATGAGGTCATCATTCCCGTGCCCTCCTTTGTGTGCTATACTCCGCTGGTGGAGATGGCCGGCGGGGTGCCTGTCATGCTGGAAATGAAAGCGGAAAACGAATTCCGGGTGACCGCCGAGGAATTGAAAGCTCTCATCACCCCCAAGACCAAGGCCCTTTTGCTGCCCTTCCCCAGCAACCCCACCGGGGGGATTATGGAGCGTCACGACCTGGAAGCCCTGGCCGAGGTGCTGCGGGACACCGATATTATGGTGGTGTCCGACGAGATTTACGCCGAGCTGACCTATGGCGGGCTTCATCACGTCTCCATGGCCAACCTGCCTGGTATGTATGAGCGTACCATCGTTATAAATGGCTTTTCCAAAAGCCACTCCATGACCGGCTGGCGGATGGGCTATGCCTGCGGGCCAAAGGAAATCATTGCACAGATGACCAAGCTGCATCAGTTTGGTATCATGTCGGCCCCCACCACTAGCCAGTATGCCGCCATTGAGGCCCTGAAAAACGGAGATGGGGACATTGCCAAAATGCGGGAGGAATACGACGGCCGCCGCCGTTTCCTGGTCAAGGGCCTGCGGGAGCTGGGCCTGGACTGCTTTGAGCCCAAGGGGGCCTTCTATGTCTTCCCCTGCATCCGCTCCACCGGCCTGTCCTCGGACGACTTCTGCGAAAAGCTGCTGCTTGCCCAGCGGGTGGCCGTCATTTCCGGCTCGGCCTTTGGCCCTGGGGGTGAGGGTTTCGTCCGCTGCTGCTACGCCGCCTCCATGCACGATTTGGCCGAGGCACTGAAGCGTATCAAGGCCTTTTTGGACAGCCTGTAAGAAGGAGATGCCCTATGTCTGCTGATTTTACCGGCCTGCCCTTTGGCCCGGCCGATATTTTACTGCCCCAAGGGGTAGATTTGACCCGCTGGGCGGTGGTGGCCTGCGACCAGTACACCTCCCAGCCCGACTATTGGGCCGGGGTGGAGGATTTGGTGGGGGAGGCCCCTTCCGCCCTTCGGCTCATTCTGCCCGAAAGCAAGCTCACCGGCCCTGACGTGGCAGAGCATATCAAGGCCATCAACCGGGGAATGGAGGACTGCCTCTCCTCCGGTCTGTTCCGGGAGTACCCCAACAGCCTCATCTATGTGGAGCGTACCCTGCGAAACGGCAAGGTGCGCCGTGGTCTGGTGGGCAAGCTGGACCTGACCGCTTATGACTTTACCCCCGGCTCGGCCGCCCCGGTGCGGGCCACCGAGGGAACCGTGCTGGAACGCATTCCCCCCCGCATGGCCGTGCGGGAGGGGGCCGCTATGGAGCTTCCCCACGTTCTCCTGCTGGCGGACGACCGGGAGGGGGCTTTGATGCCGGGGCTTGCCGCCGCCAAAAACCGGATGGAGAAGGTGTATGACTTTGACCTGATGGCCGAAAGCGGGCACCTGTCCGGTTGGCTCCTGGGAGAGGAGGAGCAGGCCATCGTGGCCGCCGCCCTGAGGAAACTGGCCCAGCCCGATACCTTCCAGGCCCGCTATGATGCCCCCGGAAAGGCCCCCCTTACCCTGGCGGTGGGGGACGGGAACCACTCCCTGGCCACTGCCAAGGCCTGCTATGAAAAAAGCGGAAATCCCCTGGCCCGGTATGCCCTGTGCGAGCTGGTGGACCTTTGGGACGAGAGCCTGGACTTTGAGCCTATCCACCGGGTGGTGTTCGGGGTGAATCCCAGCCACCTTTTGTCCGCCCTTTTGGCCCATTACCCCGGCAGCTTTGCAGGGGAAGGGGAGGGACACCTTCTGCGCTGGGTCACCCGGGAAGGGGAGGGGACCATCACGGTGCCCAACCCCAAAAACCAGCTTGCGGTGGGAACCCTTCAGGCCTTTTTGGACGGTTATCTCGCCCAAAATCCCGGCGAGGTGGACTATATCCACGGGGAAGATGTGACAAGGAGATTGGCTTTACATGTTGGGGATAACATAGGTTTTCTTCTTCCTCCTATGGGGAAAGAGAGCCTGTTTCCCACTGTGATTTTTGATGGAGTCCTTCCCCGCAAGACTTTTTCTATGGGTGAGGCTCACGACAAGCGGTTCTATTTGGAAGGCCGAAAAATTCGATAAAAGGAGGGGACGGCATGGAGATTTTTGCCCCCGCCAAAGTGAATTTAAGTCTGGATATTTTAGGCCGCCGCCCCGACGGCTACCATGATTTGCGCATGGTGATGCACTCGGTTGCCCTGATGGACAAGCTGAAGCTGACCTATGGGAAGGAACCAGGGGTTCGTGTGAGGAGCAACCTGCAGTTTTTGCCAAATGATGCCCGCAACCTGGCCTGTCAGGCCGCCCTGCGCTTTGCCGAGGCCACTGGGAGTTCGGTGGAGGGTCTGCATATCGACATTGGCAAGCGTATCCCGGTCTGTGCCGGAATGGCGGGGGGGAGTACCGACGCCGCCGCCGTCCTCCGTGCCCTGAATGAGCAGGCGGGCAGGCCCATGACGGTAGAAGCCCTGGCCAGGCTGGGGGAGAAGATTGGCTCCGATGTGCCCTACTGCGTGCTGGGGGCCACCGCCCTGGCCGAAGGCCGGGGGGAACGTCTGACCCCCCTGCCGCCCCTGCCCGACTGCTTTTTTGTGCTTTGTAAGCCACCCTTTCCCATTTCGACCCCCGAACTGTTTTCCCGGGTGAACTGCCAAAAGCTGCGCAGCCACCCCGATACAGAGGGGCTGATACGGGCCTTGGAAGAGGGGGACTTGGGCGGTGTGGCCCGGCGGATGTATAACGTGTTCGAGGATGTGCTGGCTCCTCGGCATGAGACGGTCATCCGGGCCATCAAGGCCACCTTAATTAGCTGCGGGGCCTTGGGCGCTGTCATGAGCGGGAGCGGACCTACCGTTTTTGGCCTTTTCGATCGGGAAAGTGCCGCCCTGGAAGCCCAGGCAACCTTGAAAGAGGAATTTACCGATGTTTTTTTGGTGAAAAGTGTATAAAAGCCCAAAACACCGTCCAAGATGAAAGTACATTCATCAAGGACGGTGTTTTTATGGACAAACAGCCTTTGAAGCGGTGGGAAATCGCCCTCATCACAGGCTTGATTATGGGGATGTTGGCCACCCCCGCCGGGGCCGAAGGAACGGTACTCTCCCGCTGGCCCACAGACAGCGAGCCAAAACCTCTGACGTATCAAATTTGCCTTTTTCCATTTGCTGTGGGACAGGTGAAACAGGAAGCAATGGCCGAGGAAATCCCGCAGGTTCAGCCCCAATACCAGGTGAAGTTCAAGCTGGCGGAATGGTGGGAAAGCCTTACCGCTTCCAAAACTCCCTAAGACTGTAAATGGTATTTCCTTGCCACCCTGTCACGGTATCGGCCAAAAGCATGGAGTGGAGGACAGCCTCCTCACAGGCCTCGGCCGCCGCCCGAAAGACCGGGTCAATCTCATCCTCCCGAAAGGCGGTGACCGGATAGGTTGCCGCCTTGTTTTCTGCGTCCTCCAGGTTGGCGGTGGAGAAGGCCAAAAAGACCTCTCCTGAGCCGTGGCCTACATAAGAGCCAAGCCGGGCCAGCCCCACACTCATCCGCCGGGCCACCCGGCCAAGTTGACGGCTGTCCAGAGGCAGGTCGGTGGCTAAAATGGCAATGCAGGAGCCTTTATCCGGCTTTCCGGCGGCCACAGTTTGGGCGAGCTGGGGACCGATGAGCTGACCATTCACGGTCAAATCCTCCAGGCAGCCGTGATTGGTCTGGACCAGCACCCCCACGGTATAGGGAACCCCGTCAAACTCCACCTGCCGGGAGGAGGAGCCGATGCCCCCCTTCAGCCCGTGGCAAATCATGCCCTTGCCGCCACCCACGTCCCCTTCGGCAAAGTCAGGGCTGGCACTTTCGATGGCGGAAAAGACCTCCTCCCGGCCTACGACCCGGAGGGAAATGTCATTTAAGGTGCTGTCGTTACACTCGCAAATCACCGGGTTTACCGAGGTAAGGCGCACCCCCTCGGCCTGACAGCGGCCCAGCATATATTCCACCATGGCGTCGTGAACCTTGCCCACGTTCAGGGTGTTGGTCAGGGCGATGGGGGTTTCCAGCCGCCCCAGCTCCTCCACCTGAACCAGCCCCGCCGTCTTTCCAAAGCCGTTCCAGACAAAAGCGGCGGCGGGCAGCTTGTGTGTAAAGGGATTTTCCTTGCTTGGCATGACCACGGTCACCCCGGTTTTGCTCTGGGGGGTATCCACCGTGGCGTGGCCCACCGTGACCCCCGGCACATCGGAAATCAGATTTCGTGGCCCTGTGGGCAGCCGCCCGATGGTAAGGCCAATATCTTTGGTGCGTAAGAGCGTTTCCATGAAGAGTCCTCCTGTTGGTTTAAACTGAATAAAACCAGTGTAGCAGGCCGGACACGGAAAAGCAACGGGAGCAATCATTACAAAATTGTTATGATTGCAGGGGAAAGTGATGTTGTACAAAAAGCGGCAGGATATGGTAGTATAAAACTGTGCCAATTGGACAAAGGCGGAAAGGGCTCCGCAAAAATTTGAGGAGGGAAAATTTATGACCTGGACACCGATACTAGCATTCGCCGTGGTGGCGGCAGTCTTTGGCCTGGGCGACTTGATTGCCGCCAAGACCAAGGGTGTTGTTTCTTCTATGATTACCGTTATCCTCGTACTCTTGCTGCTGGGCGGAGGGCTAAATGTGTTGCCCCCCAATCTCATGGACCTGTCCGGCCTGATGGGCCTTATCCCAACCTTTGGTATGGCGCTCATTCTGGTCAATCTGGGTTCCATGCTCAATTTGAACGACTTGAAGCGGGAGTGGAAAACGGTTCTGGTTTCCTTTGCCGGAGTGATTGGCATTGCACTGATTTACATGACTCTGGGTGCGACTATCTTTGGTCGGGAGCAGGCCCTGGTAGCCATGGCACCTACCGCTGGCGGTATGGCGGCTACCATGATGTTGACCGAGGCGGCCAACGGTGCGGGCCGACCTGACTTGGCGGCCTTTGTGGCGGCCGTAATGGCCCTGCAAATGCTGGTAGGTATTCCCATCTCCTCCTTCTGCCTGCGGCGGGAGGCAAACCGTTTCCTAAACGTGGGCGGCCACAAGCTGGAGCAGGTGACCGGGGTTGGAAAAGAAATCAATATCCGCCTTCTTCCTCAAACCCCGGCCGCTTTGGATATTCCTACCATTCATATGGCCAGACTGGCTGTGGTTGGCTTTTTGGCTTTGCTGTGTACTCAACTCACCGGGCTGAGTACCGGGGTTACCTTCCTGGTGGGCGGTATCTTGTTTGGTGCCATCGGCTTTGTGGAGCCGGGTGCCCTGAAGCGGGCAGGGGGTGAGGGTCTGTTGATGCTGGCCACCTATGCCAGTGTGGCCGCCAGCTTTGTCAGCATGACCTTTGCGCAGTTTGGAAAGATGTTGCTGCCTGTTGTTGGATTGCTTCTCTTGGGGGCGGCGGGGGTTATTGTTGTGGCCAGCCTGGTGGGCAAGCTGCTCAAGTGGAGCCCCTGGCTCTCCATCGCCGTTGGCTTGTCCTGTATGTTTGGCTACCCAGTCACCTACGCCATCGCCATGGAGGTTTCGGCTGGTGTTGTGAAGGGAAAAAACTTTATAGAAGAGGAAGAACAGCGTGTGGTCAAGCATTTGTTGCCCAAGATGATTGTGGCTGGGACCGTATCGGTCAGTATTGCCTCTGTGCTGCTGGCTGGGGCCATCATCCCCATAGTATTTGGATAAGGAGACTGGAATGAACAATTTTTTGGATGAGGCAAAGGGGCTGGAGGAAGAAATTCGTGCCAACCGCCGGGCCATACATACCTACGCAGAGGTAGGGTTTGATTTGCCCCAGACCCGGGACTTTGTGATGAAAAAACTCCGGGAGTATGGCTATGAACCCCAGGAGCTTGGCCGGTGCGGTGTGGTGTGTATGGTTGGCCGTCCGGGTCCTGTGATCCTTCTGAGGGCCGACATGGATGCCTTGCCCATGTGTGAGGAAAGCGGCGAGAGCTTTGCGGCCCAAAACGGAAATTGCCATAGCTGCGGCCATGACTGCCATGCTGCCATGCTTTTGGGGGCGGCCAAGCTGCTGAAACAGAGGGAGAGTGAGCTTGCTGGTACGGTCAAGCTGATGTTCCAACCTGCTGAAGAGCTTCTCAGTGGGGCTAAGGATATGATGAAACATGGCGTTCTGGAAAACCCCAAAGTGGATGCAGCGTTGGCCCTGCATGTGATGATGGGGTATGATGACACCAAAACCGGCTGTGTCCGCTGGAGCCGGGGCGGTGTGACCAATTCAGGAGATGCGGTGCGAATTACCATTCAGGGAAAGGATGCCCATGGGTCCCGTCCGCAGCTGGGGGTGGATGCAATCCATATTGCAGCCCATATCGTGCTGGCTTTGGAGGAGCTGACCGCCCGGGAAATTCCAACCGACGAGGATACCGTGGTATTGGTGGGACGGATGGAGGGTGGGAGTACCTGCAACAGTGTGGCGGGAGAAGCCGTGCTGGAGCTATCCATTCGCACCTGCGGTCCGACTGAGCGGGCCTTCCTGCTCCGGCGGATAGAGGAAATTGCCAAGGGGATTGCTACAACCTTTCGGGGGAAGGCCCTGGTGGAGCATGTGTATGGCAGTCCGGCCCTGGTCAACGATGATGTGATGCTGGAGGAGTGTAAGGCATACCTGACAGAGATACTCAGCCCCGACACTCTGGTGGAAAGCGGTAAAATGGGGGGCGGTGAGGACTTTACCATGATAGCCGAGCAGGTCCCCTCTCTGTTTCTCACACTGGGGGTGGGCAGTCCGGCCGAGGGCTATGACCTTTTTGTCCATCATCCGGCCACCCGGGTAAATGAAGCCGCTTTGCCCGTAGGGGCGGCCGTGTATGCCCACTGTGCCATGCGCTGGCTGGAAG
>CAZHWK010000032.1:7001-10634 GCA_964536405.1 uncultured Oscillospiraceae bacterium | reverse complement strand
CAGGCAGACATTTTTATGCACAAAATTAAAAAAGCTAATATCCAGCTCTCGGGTCCACCTTCTGTGCAATTCTTACAAAACTTTTTTCTTCGCATCATTATATTCTATTATAAGTACAAATACAAACATCTTTTACGGGCAGCCCCAGTTTTCAGGCATTTTCGGGTGTAAATTTACCGTATATAGCCGCAGTAGTTAACTTCTTTGCCTATCTCCCTTCTCCCCATCCTCCCCGATACAGTTTGTTTTCCTGCATCGGGAGGCTTATATTTATTGCATCGTTGAACCTGTAACCCCATCAGATGGCATAGAAATAGAACATGATACGGCAAATCTTATACAAAAAAGGACACCCAATTGGGTGTCCTTTTTTGTGCTGATAAGAAGGGCTACTCTGCTTTCGTTTTTTTTGCAATGTGGGCGCCGTGGCTGAGGTAGTGGGTGGAATAAAACTGAATTACCCGCTCCAAAACCCGGTTTGCGTTGGCAACCTCGTCGGTGGTAAGTGCCAATTCATCCGCAGCCAACTGGGCGTGCAGCTCATCATACTTCAAGTGGGCACGATGGATAAGCCAGCCCTTCTCTGTCAGGGTCAACAAATAACGGCGCTGATCTCCATTGACCCGGGTCCGGATAACCAGCCCTTTGGCCACCAGCTTATCCACCACCACAGAAGTGGCCCCCTTGGTACGTAACATCCTTTCGGATAATTCCATCTGGCTAATGCCCTCTTTTTGGGCAATCGCTTTGAGGGTATGGGCTTCGTTGGCATGGAGAAGCTCTCCAGCATAGTTGTTAGGCTTTTGTTGGAGGGCAAGCAAGATACGATCCACAGAGTAGAGATGTTCAATCAATTGGGAAACTTCATCAATGACAGGCATGTCTTTTTTCCTTCCTGGTACTGGTCTTTGGTATAGAATAATACAAATCTAGCCAAACCGCAAGCCAAATACCAGAAATGGGAACAGATTAGTCACAGTCCTCATAGCTGATTTCCATGTGAGCACGCCCATTCATAGCCAAAGCATAGACCACAGAAACCGCCAAAATGACCACGTTTCCAATGAGGGCGGCGCCAGTGGAGGTGGCCAGCATCAAGACCATCTGGAGGGTGGCCACCACACCACCTACGATACAAGCCACATTGAGCAGCCCCTTGCCAACGTGGAACTTGGATTTATTCCACAGTTCGGGCATAACCTTGGGCAAACGCAGGGCAGTGAAGCAGAGAATGGCCTTCACAGCCGAGGTCAGAATGACCGTGGAGCTGGAAACGATGCTGATGTCCAGACCCAAGATGATGGGCACGATGCCGATGACATAGAATAGCAGCAGCACATTCATGGGTGTGCCGAATTTCTTGTTAAGCTTGCCAAACACGGCGGGGAGCCAGCCGTCCTTGGCCGCCTGCACGATGGGACGGCACATCCAGCCAATGGAGGCATTGAGAGTGGTCAGCAGGGCAAACATGGCGCCGCCCACGATGAAGAACACATACAAGGGACTGGGCATAATGGCTTCGGCCACCAAGGCCAAGCTCTTATTGGCCACCTCAGATACCGGAAGCACGCCGGCAGCAATGGTGCCCATGATGGCATAGACCACAGAAATACCAATGGTTGGCACAATGATGGCAAAGGGAATATCCTTCTTTGGGTTCTTGGCCTCGCCGGAAAAGTTGATGACGTACTGTGCACCACCGGCGGCGAAGGAGAGGTAGGCCGAGGCCATCAGTACACCGGTCACTCCCTTGCTCATAAAGTCAGGTGGAGCAAAATAGCCGGGCTGAAGATTTGGAATACCGAAGGCAATGAAGGCCGCCAGGGCAACCGACATAATCACACACATCACGGTTTGAAGTACGGCTGCCTGCTTGGCCCCCAAAATATTCATGGCAAACAGAATGGTCAGCACGCCCACCGAGATGAGGGTGGAGGGGGCGTTTGGCACCAGGGCCAGCAGGTATTCGGTAAAGGAAATGACATACATGGCAATACCAAGGCCGGTAAAGACATTAATCAGGGTAAAGATACCGGCCAGTTTCTGTCCGCCGAAGGCAGCCACCTGGGTATACTGCCCCCCTCTAAACCGGGCAGTACCACCCACCATAATCTGAGGGATGGCGGTGAGGACACAAAGGATGCCTGCAATGACAAAGGCAAGGTTTACGCTGCGGCCGGTCATGCCGATGGCGGTTCCCGTCATGGCCATGATACCGGCACCTATAATTTGGCCCACAGCCACTGATACCAGGTCCATCCGACCCAGGTTGCGCTTGAGTTCGCCTTCTCCGGCGGCAGTCACGGATTTGTTGCTCATAACATTACCTCCCAAATTCATTCGTATCTTGTCAGGACAGATGGGTTATTTTGCGAAAAATAGTTCGGGCTGCTTCGGCTGGGTGAACAGGTTTTCCATAATCAGGGTTTTTTCCTGGAGTGCAGGAACTCCGATGTATTTTGCTTGGGTTGGGCAAAGTTGAATGCATTTGGTGCAGTCCAGACAGCGCCAAGCATCAATCTCACAGGGGTCCAGAGGGTTGATGGCCAAAACGGGACAGTTCTTCTGACAGAGCATACAGCCGTTGCACTTTTCCTTGTCGGTGACAGGGGCAATGGGCAGGTCAGAGCCTGGGTGGTAAGGGAAATTTCCCTTCACCTCCAAGGTAAGGGCTCTCCACTCCCCGGTACCCTCCACCAGCTCCTTCACACTCCGGCCGAAGGCAGTTGCTTGGGCCAAGTCCTCTGCATTTGGCCGGCCTGTTCCCAGCTTGTCGGTAAAGCTGTGACGTCCGATAAATGCTCCAGCAGCAACGGGCAGAAAACCGTGCTTGACGCTTTCGTTTTTTAGCTCCAGCAGAGCGTCCTCATAGTCCCGGTTGCCATAAACCGCCACAAGGACGGCGGGGATGTTTTGGGCCTTGATATAGCGAAAGAATTCCACCATAATTTTGGGCACCCGGCCATAGTAGACCGGCACACCGATGACAGCGAAGTCCCCTTCACGAAGTTCGGCCCCGGCCCAGCGGGCATCAAAGGCGGTGCGGTCCAGCTCCAGGATCTCGGCAGCGGCCAGGCCATCGGCCACGGCGTGAACCACCTTGCGAGTGCCGTCGGTGGGGCTGAAATACAGGCAGACTGTGCGTTTGATTTCCATTTTAATGACCCTCCTTCTCACTCAGCCACTGGGCAACCTGCTCTACGGTGGGCAGGTCTGCGGGATTGGCACCATAGTGGGCCTTTTTCACGGTAAGACCGGGCTCCACCAGGAATGCAGCGGGAAGCTGAAGCTCGTTGCCTTCGTAAGCACCGTGGGTGAAGCCCTGCTGCTTGGCGTAGCCGATTTTCATCAGCACCTTTTTGCTGGCCATCTTCTCCATAGAAAGGGCCGGGGCCACGTTGTAGCGGCGATAGAGGGTCTGGTCGGGATCGCAGATGATCTCAAAGGGATAATAGTCCTCACCGACCTGGGCGGCAATGCCTGCCGGGTCACTCTGGAGCACTACCATAGCCTTCCCACCGGCTGCAGCCAACTCATCATAATGCTGCTTGATGTGCATGAGGTCAAGCTGGCAGATAGTGCATCCGTAGTAGCGCAGGAAAATCAGTACGGTGGGCCGGTCAATGGCCTGGG